>NZ_JAOSKF010000006.1:212533-301965 GCF_027493735.1 Candidatus Kuenenia sp. | reverse complement strand
TGCTCACCAGTGGAATAGCAAAACAACTTTTCCCGGCTTCAGCTAAAAGAGAAACAACCTGACAGGAATGGCCCATAATGTACTCTGCCTTGTTATTCGAGTCAGATTCCTGATGCAATGACTTTACACCAGGCATCTTTTTGCCTTCTTTTGGCACCTTAAGGCCATCCCCACATAAAAGCAATTTCCCGCGAAAACGCTTTACCTGCGGATGTGTTTTTATAATAAGCTTTGTCCATAGTTTGGTTAGTTTCTCAACATTTAGTGCGTTGCTATGAAAAAAATCCAAAAGGCGGTCATAACAATACCCCTTAAGGCCGAGTCCTCGTATAATACTAGACACCCCGAGCAAATCAGGCCGAACGGTAATTCCGGCTAAAACTGTAGCAAACCATAAAAAGTTTCTCAGGCGAGAGCAGGCTGGGCGTAGTTGCCAGACCGTGCTCCACCACAGAATCCAAAGCTTCATAAATCTTCCTCCTCTTAAAATTATTGTTGACATATTGATGTAGCCTGTGTATGCTACATATATGTCAATAAAAAAGCTACAACAAATTGAAGAGAAGATTAAAAAAATCAAAAAGAAACTTCAGTCAATTAATGAAATGAGACCGGGTAGTCTGAGTAAACAGTATAAGGACCCTGCGGGGAAAAAGGGGGCATACTATCAACTCAGTTTTACACATAAAATGAAAAGCAGGACGGAATACGTCAGGCCTTCGTTTGTAGATGAGACAAGGCAACTGGTAAAAACATATAAAGAGTTTAAAAAATTGATTGAATTATGGATAGATCTTTCTATTGAACATTCACGATTGAAGGCCCATTTAGCGAAACGTGACAAACCGAAATAAGTTTAAAATTGTACTGTAAAAAATAAGAATTGTAGATATGATTAAATAGATTCACAACATGGAGAACTCGGTACTCTCAAGTGACTTAAGTCATTATCAATTATTAATATTTTAATTATTCTGTGTGTAGTAATTATGCATTGTAACCAGATAGCAGAATTTTAGTGAATTCTTGTTTAAAGGGCTTCACTTTAAAAGAAACCTGACCAATACTGATCGTATAAATTATAAGATTTATCAGGAGGTGTTATGTTCACTCATTTTAACCAAATAGAAAAATCAGTTCATTATCCGCAAGACAGGAAATTATTTATTGGACTGAATCCTTATGCCTTTCTGATTATTGGCATTGTATTCTTAGGAATAATGGGAGCAGCGTGGATACAATTTTTAGTATATGGATTACCAAAGGATCCGTCATTAGCACTGCTTTCTATAACTGAAGTTAAAGTGAAAGGTTTTCCCTTGTGGCTGATTCTTTGCCATTGGGTAAACTTTTTCTTTTTGATGATACTGATAAAAAGTGGACTTTCAATATTAATGGACCATCCCCGGCTGTATTGGAATAAAGGCTGCACACCTGGTTCTGAGTGGTTGAAATTTACTCCTTTAATTGTGCCAAAAGACAAATTATGGACCGCAAAAGATGATGCCCGTTATATAAGTCCGATTATCGGCTTACCAGGGTATCGCCACACAGTAGGTATTGCCCGCGGCTGGCATTTTATCCATGTACTTTTTTTTGTATTGAATGGAATAATATTTATTACGCTATTATTTGCTGGCGATCAATGGCAAAGAATAACACCTTCTTCCTGGCAAATTATTCCAGATGCGTGGGCAGTTTTTGTGCATTATGCTACATTCAATCTGCCAATAGAACCTGACGGTTTTTATCATTACAATGCATTACAGCAGATTTCATATTTTGGTGTAATATTTATTTTAGGACCTCTTGCTATGCTTAGTGGTGTGTGCATGTCACCTGCTATTGATAATAGATTTTACTGGCTGCCAAAATTATTTGGCAACAGGCAAGGAGCAAGGTCTGCACACTTTTTAGTGATGCTGGCATATGTGGCTTTTATTATAGTACACGTTACTATGGTGGTGATTACAGGCTTCGTTAGAAACATGAACCATATAACGCTTGGAACAGATAATCCCGCAGATTATACAGGGCTTTATATAGGTTCAGCAATAATTCTTTTTACAATTGCTTTTTTTGTTTATGCTCATTGGGTGTCCTGGAAACGGCCGCGATGGGTTCAAAGAACAGATGCATTTATTAATGGCAATTTGTGGCAGTTCACAATCAATAAATTGAAACCCAGAGCATATTTAAAAAAGAAAGATATATCTCCATTCTTTTGGCCCAATGGCAATCTTCCAATTTCCGAAAAGTGGAAAAAGTTGGCAGAGAATAAATTCAAAGACTACAAACTCAAAGTAGGCGGATTAGTAGAAAACCCCGTTGAATTGTCGCTTGATGATATAAAGAACCTGGGCAAAGAACAGAATATTACTATGCACCACTGCGTACAGGGATGGACGGGCGTAGCGGAATGGGGAGGCTTACCTATAAAGGTACTGGTGGACCTGGTTAAACCACATCCCTCTGTAACCACGGTTGTGTTTTATTCTTTTGGAGAAGGGTTGTATGGCGGCATGTACTACGATACAATCACTCTGGATAATTGTCTGAAACCCGCATCGATACTGGCGTGGGAAATGAATTATGAGTTGCTCTCTGAAGTACATGGGGCTCCTTTAAGGCTACGTGTAGAAAATCAGTTAGGTTATAAAATGGTAAAATGGATTGAACGAATTGAATTTGTAGAAACGTATAAAACAATTGGTAAAGGCTACGGCGGCAAAAATGAAGATGACGAATACTTCGATTTAATAGCTAATGTATAGCATCAAAAAAGATTTTTATAAATAATAATTCCCTTTATGAATATTAAAATTATAAAAACAGTCATCATGTTGCATTTGCAACACCCAGAAACGATGAAAATGGTTTTATAGCCATATCGTGTTGTAATATCTGTACTTAAACTATTTTTTGTAGTCTTATTTTCGAGCCAGGATAGTGAGTATATTCTTTCGTAAATTGATGCGAGAAAATTTTTATTTTGTTTCATTATAAACTTTACCATATAAGGGCTATAAAAAATATTATCATTAGAATTTCTTAATCTGTTTTTGGGAGTAAATAATTGTCTAATTTTATTGAACCAATCACTCTCTGGCCTTTACTATTATATACTGTAGCAGTAGTTTCTTTAGTAATTGGAATACTGATTATATCTTATTTTCTTGGTGAGCGTCACAAAGAGCCTTCTACCGACGTTCCTTTCGAATCAGGTATTACGCCCACCGGCAGCGCCCGTATCAGGTTTTCTGCACATTTCTATATCGCCGCAATGTTTTTCGTAATTTTTGATCTTGAAGCCATTTTTATCTTTGCATGGGCAGTTGCTTTTCGCGATGTTGGGTGGAACGGCTACATTGGTGTATTAATATTTATTGGAATTATTATTGCCGTACTTATTTATGTGTGGCGACTCGGCGCACTTGATTTCGGCCCGCAGGGTAAAAAAATATTATCAGCATTTGAAAAATTAAAAGGTTAAGCATTTATGAAATGGTGGTTAACTAAATCATCCGATCAAACTAAAACGGTCAGCGGCACAAGTTCATTTGAGGAAGCTGTTCAGAAAACTGTTGTGCTCTGTAATCTGCAGAATTTGATTGCCTGGGGAAGAAAAAACTCATTATGGCCTTTTAACTTCGGGCTGTCCTGTTGTTATGTTGAAATGGCGACAAGCCTAACAAGCAAATATGATATTGCAAGATTTGGCGCTGAAGTTATTCGGGGAACGCCGAGGGAAGCAGATGTAATGATCACTGCCGGCACCATATTCATTAAAATGGCGCCAATTATTAAAAGACTTTATGAACAGATGATGGAACCGCGATGGATAATTTCTATGGGCTCTTGTTCAAATTCAGGCGGCATGTATGATATTTACAGTGTAGTACAAGGCGTGGATAAATTTATGCCAGTAGATGTTTACGTGCCCGGCTGCCCGCCGCGCCCCGATGCTTTTATGGAAGGTCTTTTGATGCTGCGCGATTCAGTTGGAAAGGAAAAACGTCCTTTAAGCTGGTTTACCGGTCCGCAAGGGATTACCAGGATGGATCCTGTTTCAATGAAAGAATTAAAGCACGAAAACCGAATGAAAATGACAAAAATTAAACCGCCTTCGGAAATTTAATTAAAGAATAATTTATTTTTTTTATAAATGATTTATGACTGATTCCGCTATCGTTGAGAAACTAAAAACCAGGTTTGGTGGATCTGAAATTACCGAACAAAAAACCAGTGACGAATTTCCAACCATCTGGGTTTCGAAAGACAAGTTGATTGATGTGATTAGTTTTCTGAAAACGGAAGTTTCAAAGCCATACCGTATGCTGTACGATCTGACTGCGATAGACGAAAGAACCCGTGCAAAAAGAGTGGAAATACCCAAAGGTGATTTCACGGTTGTCTATCATCTTCTTTCTTTCGAAAGAAATGATGATATAAGAATTAAAGTTCCGCTTAAAGGTGAGTATCCATCACTCCCGACAATTACAAAAGTATGGTCTAATGCAGACTGGTACGAACGGGAAGTGTACGATATGTTCGGAATAAAATTCGATGGTCACCCGCATTTAAAAAGAATCTTAATGCCCTTAACCTGGGAAGGACATCCGCTACGGAAAGAACATCCTGCCCGTGCTACGGAAATGGGACCGTTTCAATTGCCGAAAGAAAAAGAAGAAAGAGAAAATCAGGCGCTTCATTTTAATCCCGAAGAATGGGGGATGAAAAGAGAAAGTGAAGATTCTGATTTCATGTTTTTAAATATAGGACCCCAGCATCCAGGTACGCATGGTGTGTTGAGATTAGTTCTTCAGCTTGACGGCGAAGAGATTTTAAATGTTGTTCCCGATATTGGGTTTCATCATCGCGGTGCAGAGAAGATGGGTGAAAGGCAGTCATGGCATACATACATTCCATACACAGACCGGATTGATTATCTTGCCGGTGTAATGAATAACCTCGCTTATCTTTTAGCAGTAGAAAAACTTGCAGGAATAAAAATCCCGGAGAGAGCGCAGGTAATTAGAATAATGCTTTGCGAATTGTTCCGGCTCTCAAGTCATCTTGTTTGGTATGGAACATTTGCCCAGGATATCGGTCAACTTTCGCCTGTGTTTTATATGTTCAGTGACCGCGAAAAAGTATTTGAAATTATCGAAGCGATCTGCGGCGACAGGATGCACCCGAACTGGTTTCGGATAGGCGGCGTTACTGACGACCTTCCAAACGGCTGGGACAGATTAGTAAAGGATTTCATCAACTATTTTCCGAAAAGATTAAAAGAATATGACACGATGGTTATGCAGAACCGGATATTCAAAGGGAGAACCATCGGTATCGGTATCTATAATACTGAAGAAGCAATTGAATGGGGTGTAACAGGGCCCGGCTTAAGAGCAACCGGATTTGAATGGGACTTCAGGAAGAAGCGACCTTATTCCGGTTACGATCAATTTGAGTTTGATATTCCAACTGCGCAGAATGGAGATTGCTATGACCGCGCAATAGTTAGAATTGAGGAGATGCGGCAGAGCATTAGAATAATAGAGCAATGCGTAAAGAACATGCCGTCCGGGCCATATAAATCAGATCATCCTCTGGCAACGCCGCCGCGTAAAGAAAAGACAATGCATGACATTGAAACTTTAATTACTCACTTTCTTGGAGTAACGTGGGGACCGGTTATTCCTGCCGGTGAAGCATTTTTTGGAATCGAAGCAACCAAAGGAAACAACGGCTACTATCTGATCAGTGATGGAAATACATCATCTTATAGAACGAGAGTTCGCACGCCGTCGTTCCCGCACATGCAGATGGTTCCTTTTATAAGCCGCAGTTACACGGTTCCTGACTTGCTTTCAATTTTAGGAAGCATTGATTTTGTTTTAGCAGATATTGACAGATAAACTTTCGGATAATTTATGTTATCGGTTGAAGAACAAAAAGACCTTGAAGAAGAATTAAAGATCGTACCTTATAAAAAGGCTGCCACTATAGAGGCGTTAAAAATTGTTCAGAAACACCGCGGATGGGTTTCGGATGATGGTGTAAAAGACATCGCAGAATTTTTAGAAATTACTCCGGATGAAGTTGACAGTGTTGCCACTTTTTATAACCTTATTTTCAGGAGAAAAGTAGGTAAACATGTTATTTTAGTTTGCGACAGTGTAAGCTGCTGGATACTCGGCTACAATCAAATTTTAGATTACCTGAATAAAAAACTTGGTATTAAGTTTGGCGAAACAACAAGCGATGGCAAATTTACACTACTTCCAATATCATGCCTCGGCACTTGCGATCATGCACCAGCACTTATGATTGATAATGATCTTTACAGAGATTTAACGACGGATTTACTTGATCCGATTTTAGAAAAATATAGTTGATGCAGATGGAAACTCCTTTAACTCAACATATTAAGGCAAATAAGCCGCCGATGAATTTAAAAGAATATGAACAAGCTGGCGGCTACCAGGCATTACGCAAAGTATTGAAAGAAATGCAGCCTCAAGACGTTCAAAAAATAATTAAGGATTCCAACTTACGAGGACGAGGCGGGGCAGGCTTTCCAACCGGAATGAAATGGAGTTTCGTCCCGTTAGGAGACGATGCGCCAAAAGATAAGTATCTTATTTGCAATGCCGATGAAATGGAACCAGGAGCATTTAAAGATCGCTTGCTTCTTGAAGGAAACCCTCATCAATTGATTGAAGGTATGATCATTGCCGCATACGCAATCCAGGCGAACAAAAGTTATGTTGTTCTACGATGGGCTTACAAGGAAGCAGCGGAATTAATATTTAAAGCTCTTGCAGAAGCTGAACAAGCTGGTTATATAGGGCAAAATATTTTGGGTTCTGGTTATGCTTTAGAATTATATCTTCATACAAGTATCGGCAGGTATATCCGCGGCGAGGAAACTGCACATTTGGAAGCACTGGAAGGCAAGCGCGCAATACCGCGTTCAAAGCCTCCGTATTCGGCAGTAAGCGGGTTGTTCGGTAAACCTACAATCGTAAATAATGTAGAAACTCTTTGTTGCGTTTCACACATTGTTAATAATGGTTCGGAATGGTTCAAAAACTTAAGCCTTAACGGTGTCGGCGGAACGAAGATTTATGGAGTCAGCGGGCGAGTAAAAAATCCTGGTACATGGGAACTTCCGCTGGGCACTTCAATGCGCGAGATAATTTTTGAACATGCCGGAGGAATGAAAGAAGGATTTAGATTAAAGGGAATCCTTCCTGGTGGTGCATCAACGGATTTTCTTACTGAGGAGCATCTTGATGTTAATATGGATTACTCTTCAGTTGAAAAAGCCGGCAGCAGACTTGGAACAGGAACATTAATAATTCTTGATGATAAAACTTGTCCTGTTGGAATGGTTCACAATCTTGAACATTTCTTTGCTCAGGAATCCTGCGGCTGGTGTACGCCTTGCCGCGAGGGTCTTCCCTGGGTTGAAAAAATTCTTCTTTCTATTGAAGAAGGCAAAGGTAAATTAGAAGACCTTGATATACTTTCTTTTCATGCTGTGAATCTGGGTCCCGGAAGAACTTTCTGTGCGCTGGCACCTGGTGCTGTAGAGCCGCTTCAAAGTTCTATAAAATATTTTCGTGAAGATTACGTGAGACACATAAATGAAAAAAAATGCCCGTGGAGGTAAAAATTGGTAAAAATTATTATTGATAATAAAGAATACGAGGTTGATCCTAAGAAGAGTCTTCTTGAGTCCTGTCTGTCGCTTGGATTGGATCTCCCATATTTTTGCTGGCATCCTGCTATGGGCTCTGTTGGAGCTTGTCGCCAGTGTGGCGTAAAAACCTACCGCGATGAAAGTGATACCAAGGGCAAGATCGTAATGGCTTGCATGGAACCCGTGAAAGAAGGAATGCGTGTAGGTGTATTTGAAGAAGAAGCAAAAGCATTTCGCGCTGGTGTTAACGAATGGATGATGACAAACCATCCTCACGACTGTCCGGTCTGCGACGAAGGCGGCGAATGTCATCTGCAAGATATGACGGTAATTACCGGACATAATTACAGACGATTTGTTTTCAAAAAACGAACTTACCGGAATCAACACCTTGGCCCATTCATTAACCACGAGATGAACCGCTGTATTCAATGCTACCGCTGCGTTCGGTTTTACAGAGATTATGCGGGTGGAAGAGACTTTGATAATATGGCTTCACATAACCATGTTTACTTCGGCAGGCATGAAGATGGAGTTTTAGAAAATGAGTTTAGCGGCAACCTGGTTGAAGTCTGCCCTACCGGAGTATTTACCGACAAGTCTTTAAAAAAACATTTTACAAGAAAATGGGATTATTCTACAGCGCCTTCAATCTGCACTAACTGCAGTCTGGGCTGCAACACGATTACTGGAGAAAGATACGGTATGATTCGCAGAATAAGATCCCGATATAATGGACAAGTAAACGGCTATTTTATTTGTGACCGTGGAAGATACGGCTACGAATTTGTAAACGACACTAAAAGGATAAAAGATCCTTCGTTAAGAAAGGAAAACGGAAATTTAGAAAAAGTTGATAAAGCGGATATGCAATCGCACGTTGCAAAACTTTTTTCCGGCAAAGATAAAGTGATCGGCATCGGCTCACCGCGGGCATCACTCGAATCGAATTTCGCATTAAAAAAATTTGTGGGATATAATAATTTCTTTCAGGGGATTTCCGGAAAAGAATTAAAATTAACAAACACTATTCTTGATATTTTACAGAATGGTGCGGCTAGAACTCCATCACTTAAGGAAGTTGAGAAAGCTGATGCCGTTCTTATTCTTGGGGAAGACCTCACCAATACTGCACCAATGCTTGCTCTGGCAGTGCGGCAATCAATAAGGCAAAAGTCATTCGAAAAAATTAAAGGCACAAATATTCCAGAATGGCAGGATGCAGTCGTTAGGAGCGTTTCACAAAATGAAAAGGGTCCGTTATTCATCGCTTCATTATACGAAACAAAACTTGATGACGTTGCTACAAAAACTATCCGCTGTTTTCCTGATGAAATTGCAATGCTTGGATTTGAAGTTGCTTCGCTTCTGGATAACATGGCTCCCAAAATAAATAATCCTTCAAAACAAATTCATTCACTTGTTACAGAAATTTCTCTTGCTTTAAAAGAAGCAAAGAGACCGCTGATTATTTCCGGCATTAGCTGTTTTAATGAAAACATACTTCATGCTGCGGCTAATGTTGCTTGGGCTTTGTGCAATTCCGGAAAAGCCGCAGAACTTTCTTTTGTAGTTCCGGAAGCGAATAGCTTAGGCACTGCAATGCTTGGCGGAAAGAGTCTTAATGATGCATTTGACGCTGTTGAAAAAGGTAATGCGGAAACAGTAATAATTTTGGAAAATGATCTTTACCGGAGAGCAGATAAAAACTCGGTGGATGCTTTTTTTAATAAGTGTAAAAATATTGTTGTTCTTGATAGTTTGGAGAATAGTACAACCTCAAAAGCAGGGACAATAATTCCGGTAGGAACTTTTGCGGAGTCTGATGGAACGTTTGTGAATAATGAAGGAAGAGCGCAGCGATATTATCAAGCTTATCATTCTTCAAATCCAAATTTGCTTGAAGGCTGGCGATGGTTAGATGGAATTGAATTGGCAAAGTCCAGCAGCAAATCCGAATTGAAAAACTTTAACGACTTTCTCATTGAACTTGTTGAATCGTTTCCAAAGTTCGAAGGGATTCAAAAGATTACTCCACCACCTGATTTTAGAATTGCAGGACAAAAAATTCCACGCGAAACTCAACGCTACAGCGGCAGAACGGCTATGCATGCAAATATAAATGTGAGTGAGCCCAAGCCGCCTGAAGATCCCGATTCACCATTGTCCTATACAATGGAAGGATACAAAGGTGAGCCGCCTTCTTCCTTGATACCATTTTACTGGTCGCCCGGATGGAACTCGGTTCAGGCAATAAATAAATATCAGATAGAAGTCGGTGGTGAATTGCACGGCGGCGAGCCGGGGAAAAGATTAATCGAGCCAAAACAAAATACTAACGCCGAATTTTTCAACGCTATAGCCGAACCATTTAAGATTAAGGACGGTGAATTCTTTGTCGTTCCGGTTTATCATATTTTCGGCTCGGAAGAATTAAGCAGTATCTCACCATCTATTGCAGAACTTGCGCCAAGACCTTATGTAGCGATAAACCTTGATAATGCTGAAAAATTAAAAATCAAAAAAGATGATGAAATCAATTTATATATAAATAATTATCGGCTTCGCTTGCCGGTAAAAATAAAGCTTGGATTGCCAAAAGGTATGTTAGGAATTCCGGTTAGTCTTTACGGCATGCAATATTTTGATCTGCCGGTTTGGTGTAAAATTTCAGGTGGTAATAATTAAATACAGAATTAAGAGAACGAAAAAAAAGATTTAGATTGAATTTACTGAACTATATACATTTGGAGTATTAGGTTTATCCGGTACAAATATTGCAAAATCATGGTAGGTCAACAAATAGTAAAGAGTAGTAATTATGCAAAAGGAGATAACTGTAATAATCGGTTCCCTACGAAAAGAATCCCGGAGTAAGAAGGTGGCAAAAGAATTCGTGCGTCTGACGTCTTTCCTGTGTTAAAGGAATCATTGGAGTAAAACTGGCAATGAAGCCGGACGAGTATAAAACCAAACTCACAAGCTTCAAAAGGGGCTTCAGATTTCTCGGATATAATTTCAATGGCACATACAAGGGAATAAGCACGAAGTCACTGAACAAACTCAAGAGCCTGTCCTGAGCCTGCCGAAGGAACAACATCAGGGAAGTCACCAAACGCACACAAGGCGTTAACCTGTAAGCCGTCATTGATACATTAAATCCTGGTTTATACGAGATCATTGTAAAATGATGAACCAAACTTTAATTTACATATTAATAGTATTCGGTGTGCTGATTGTTGTGATGACAATTGCTACCGGATTGATTTGGCTTGAACGCCGCTTGCTCGCACTCTGGCAGGATCGTTACGGGCCAAACCGGGTTGGACCATTCGGTTTGCTCCAGGTAATTGCCGACATGATAAAAATATTTTTTAAGGAAGATTGGATTCCGCCGTTTGCGGACAAAGCTGTTTTTGTAATTGCACCGGCAATAGTTATTATAACCGTTCTTATGAGTTTTGCAGTTGTTCCTTTCGCACCGGGAATATTCGTTTCTGATCTAAATATCGGACTGCTATTTTTTTTGGCAATGTCTTCATTGGGCGCTTATAGTGTTGTTTTAGGCGGATGGTCATCCAATAATAAATATGCATTGATCGGTTCGTTTCGCGCTGCGGCACAAATGCTCTCTTATGAAGTTTTCATGGGTCTTTCTTTAATGGGAGTTGTAATGCTTGCAGGTTCTTTTAACATGAATGACATTGTAATTGCACAAAAAAATATTTGGTTCGTTGTTCCACAGTTTGTCGGTTTTATAATTTTTATGATTGCCGGGTTAGCTGAAACACACCGATTACCATTCGACATTCCCGAAGCAGAAAACGAACTGATTGCAGGCTTTCACTCTGAATATTCCGGTATGAAATTCGGGATGTTCTTTCTCGGAGAATATTTAGGTATTACATTAATTTCTGCTATTATGGTAACATTGTTTTTTGGCGGATGGCTTGGTCCCTCATTTCTTCCGCCTGTTATCTGGTTTTTTATTAAAACATTTGTTTTCATTTCATTATTTATTTTGCTCAGAGCGTCGCTTCCAAGACCACGGTACGACCAGTTAATGTCTTACGGATGGAAATTACTTTTGCCGCTTTCGCTCTTAAATTTACTTGTCACCGGCGCAATCGTTCTATCAAGATGAAAAAAAGGATTGAATTTTGTATTTATGAGGAATAAATGCTAAGCAACTTAAAAACAATCTGGTTGGCTTTTCTTCACATGTTCAGAAAGCGTGTTACTTACCAGTATCCAGAAGAAAAGGCTCCACTCCCTGCACGATGGAGAGGCAGAATCATTCTTTCGCGCGATCCTGATGGTGGTGAAAGATGCGTCGGTTGTTATTTATGTGCGGCTGTCTGCCCGGTCGACTGCATTTCGCTGCAAGCGACCGAAGATGAATACGGGAGACGTTACCCGGAATTTTTTAGAATAAATTTTTCACGCTGCATTTTTTGCGGCTTTTGCGAAGATGCCTGTCCTACTTACGCAATACAACTTGTACCTGATTTTGAAATGTGCGAATACAACAGGCAGAATCTTGTTTACGAAAAAGAAGACTTATTAATCAGCGGAGAGGGAAAATACCACGGCTACAATTATTACAAGGTCGCAGGCGTTTCAATTAAAGGAAAAGATAAAGGTGAATCGGAAAGTGAATCACCGCCTATCGATGTTAAAGGCTTGCTGCCTTGATGAAATCATTTGGAATTTGAACTTATGATCATAACTTTTTACATAGCTTCAATTGTTGCAGTTGTTTCAACGCTGATGGTTATTACGCGTAAGAATGCAGTACATGCATTGCTTTATCTTATCGTCTCGCTTCTTTCCGTTTCAATTATCTTTTTTATTCTTGGTGCACCGTTCATGGCTGCGCTCGAAGTGATAATATATGCAGGTGCAATTATGGTGCTTTTCATATTTGTGATAATGATGCTGAACCTCGGAAGTGAAGCTGCAAGGATGGAAAATCAATTACTTAATCCTAAGATGTGGATAGTACCTGTAATACTAACTTTAATTCTGATTATCGAATTTATCATTGTCTTAATTAAAATAAACGGACAAGAATATAACTCCGTTATAATCAGTCCAAAGCAGGTCGGGATTTCGTTGTTTGGCACTTACTTACTTGGAGTAGAGCTCGCAGCAATGCTACTGCTTGCCGGCATTGTTGGGGCTTATCATTTGGGAAAAGAGAAAAAGAAAATCTTACATAGATATCTCGCAGAAACTGAACCTGATCTGCGAGTTAAAGGAAAATCTGAATGACAGCTATACCGTTTGAATCAAGCTTAATTCTTGCCTTTGTACTTTTTTTACTTGGATTGATAGGCGTCCTGGTAAGAAGGAATATAATTTTTGTGCTTATGTCGATCGAGATAATGCTTAACGCTACAGGACTTGCATTTATAACTGCCGGTGCGCGTTGGATGCAACCGGAAGGGCAGGTAATGTTTGTTTTTATTCTTACAATGGCAGCCGCAGAAGTATCAGTCGGGCTTGCTCTGATTCTGCGAATACATCGCCGGTTTAAAACGCTTGATACCGATGCATTGAATAATTTAAAAGGATGATATGCTTAATCTTCTTTGGTTAATTCCGGCAATACCATTTTTAGGGTTTCTTCTGCTCGCAATATTCGGCGGAAGAATAAACAGATCTTCTGTTGCATGGATTGGTGTTGGCTCGGTTGCGCTGCCTGCGATTTTATCAATCCTAATTGGTATTAATTTTATTTCATCACCGCCTCCTAATAACCGTTTCGATCAAACCTTATGGATCTGGATGAGTACTTCCGGTTTTAATCCCGGTATTGCATTTCATCTTGATGGGCTATCGCTAATTTTTATCTTCGCTATTACATTTGTTGGGTTTCTTATTCATCTTTATTCCGCTGAGTTCATGAAAGATGATGAAGGCTATTCAAGATTTTTCGCGTATATGAACTTGTTTATTGGCTCGATGGTAACATTAGTGTTAGCGGATAATCTTCTGTTACTTTATCTCGGATGGGAAGGTGTTGGTCTCTGCAGTTATCTGCTTATCGGCTTCTGGTACAAAGAACCTGAAAATGTTTACGCTGCTAATAAAGCTTTTATTGTTACCCGCATCGGTGATACTGCAATGGCAATCGGGCTGTTTCTGCTCGTTAAACATTTTAATACTTTGAATATTCAAGACATTCTTCAATTAGCATCTGCTAATTGGACTGTCGGATCATCGCTTGCGGTGTTAATAGCATTTCTGCTCCTTGGCGGTGCTCTCGGTAAATCGGCTCAGCTTCCATTACAAACCTGGCTGCCCGATGCAATGGCGGGACCTTCGCCGGTATCCGCACTCATTCATGCCGCTACAATGGTGACTGCCGGTGTTTATTTGATAGCGCGAACTCACACACTTTTTGAATTAGCTCCTGTTGCTCAAAGCGCAGTTGCAATAATCGGGGCTTTAACTCTTTCCATTGCGGGATTCAGCGCATTAACTCAAACTGATATAAAAAGAGTCCTGGCTTATTCAACCATAAGTCAAATTGGATATATGTTTCTTGCTCTCGGTATAGGCGCCTGGGCTGCAGGGATTTTTCATTTTATGATTCATGCGTTTTTCAAATCTCTTCTATTCCTTGCTGCCGGTGTCGTCATCAATGCACTCCATCATGAGCATAACATGTTTAAAATGGGAGGATTGCGCAAGAAACTTCCGGTAACTTATTGGACATTCTTAATTGCATCCGCTTCCCTGGCAGCTTTACCATTAATTACAGCAGGTTTTTACAGTAAGGATGCAATCATCTGGTACACATGGTCAAGCGATAAGGGAAGTCCCTGGCTGTGGCTTATTGCTATAATCGGTGCATTTATTACTTCCATTTATACTTTCAGAATGGTATTCGTTACTTTCTTCGGCGAACAAAAAACTCATGTAAGCCATAAGCCGGGAAACAGAATAAAAATTACGTTGATCGTTTTAGCGGTACTTTCTATTTTAGGCGGATTTATTGAAATGCCGGAAACTTTGGGAGGGTTTGCACCTTTTTCTTCATTGTTAAAATCTGTACTTCCAGTGGTTACGCTTAAAATGGAAGGCGATGGAATGGAATTATTGTTCCAGATATTAACAGCCTTGTTAGCTATTGCCGGGGTTTTTCTTGCTTACCAATTTTATCTGAAAAACTCTAAAGCCACTGAACGTTTTAAGGAGACTGCCATCTCTCAATTTTTATTTAACGGCTGGGGATTTGATTGGCTGTACGATCGCATTTTCGTATCTCCCGCAATCTTCTTTGCAAGGATTGATAAAAATGATTTTATTGATAAAGTTTATTCTTTTATAGCATGGCTTAGCATAGTTTTGAATAAGATTCTTGTAGTATCTCAGAATGGTCAATTACGCAGGTATGCGATGGCAATCGTTATCGGTGCCGTGATAATTTTCACGATTGTGGTGGCAATATGATCTTAGCATGGCTAATAATTATTTTGATGATTGGCGGGCTGCTTGCCTGGCTTGTTGGCAAATGGAGTAGTTATGCCTGCAGATGGATTTCTCTTATTACGCTAATAATCGATTTTATAATTATTATATCTATATGGATTTCATACTCTGCCAATATTTCAATCTCACGTGCGCCTGTCTGGTTGATAGAATTAAATACGGAGTGGATTCCGCAGTTTGGGATTAATTTTCACTTAGCACTTGATGGTTTAAGCTTAATCCTTGTTGCACTTACTATTTTTCTCGGAATTATCTCAGTCATTACTTCATGGAAAGAAATTACAGAACGAATTGGTTTCTTTCACTTCAATATACTTTGGATTCTGGCTGGAATATCCGGAGTATTTCTTGCGCTGGACTTATTCTTATTTTATTTTTTCTGGGAAGTAATGCTAATCCCAATGTACTTCCTTATCGGAATATGGGGGCATGAAAATAGAATTTATGCTGCTTTTAAATTCTTTCTCTTTACGCAGGCAAGTGGTTTGTTGATGTTCCTTGCCATTCTTGTCCTTTATTTTATACATGGAAAAGCTACGGGCATTTATACTTTTGATTATATGCAATTGCTTGGAACGATCTTGAGCCCGACCGTCTCTTTCATTTTAATGTGTGGGTTCTTAATCGCATTTTTAGTTAAGCTCCCTGCCGTTCCGTTTCACGCATGGTTGCCTGATGCTCACACGGAGGCTCCGACAGCCGGAAGTGTTATACTTGCAGGTTTACTGTTAAAAACCGGTGCATACGGATTGTTAAGATTTGTTATTCCGTTATTCCCGTCATCTGCTGCTGCAATTTCTCCCTATGCAATGTTCTTCGGAGCTATCGGAATTTTATACGGGGCTAAACTTGCTTTTGCACAAACTGATTTTAAACGATTAGTGGCATACACAAGTGTAAGTCATATGGGGTTTATACTCATCGGTGCTTTTGCGTTTAATGTGCTCGCGTTTCAAGGTGTAGTTATGCAAATATTAGCACACGGAATCACCACCGGCGCATTATTCGTACTTGCCGGCACAATGCAGGAACGTTTACATATAAGAGATATAAACAAGATGGGAGGTCTTTGGCAGTTAGTTCCCAGGATGGCAGGCGTTGGTCTTTTGTTTTCATTAGCTTCACTTGGTTTACCGGGGCTGGGAAATTTTATAGCTGAGTTTTTAATTCTTGCCGGATCTTACCAGGCGAATGCTGGTTTGACAATCTTTGCTGCATTTGGACTGATCGCTTCAACAATATATGCTTTGAGAATTATGCAAAAAGTTTTTTATGGCAAGAGAGAAAAGGAATGGAAGATAAGTGATTTTGGTATTCGTGAAATGATTATGATGGGTGCAATGATTATTGTTATTGCATGGCTTGGCATTTATCCTCAGACTTTTTTAACTACTACTAAGTATTCGATAGAAAACATCATTCAGAATTTCAAATCTCAAACATCAAACACTGAAGTTTTAGATATGAATAAAAAGGATCAACTTCAAAATGGAAATGCTTATAACAAATCTATTATGAATAACCTGAATTCTGGATTATCGACTCATGCCAAAAATCGAATCTGCATAATGGAGACTAAACGTGACCCCGATTGAGTTTCAATCAATATTACCCTTAATTATAGTTGCAGCCGCACCTATAATAATAATGCTTGTTGCTTCAGTTAAGCGAAGCCATTTGTTTGTGAATATATTCAGCTTAGTCGCATTCGCATTAGCTTTAATTTCGGTAATTTTAGTTTCAAATTTGGCTCCGGTTACAATAGTACCACTATTTATTTTTGATAAATTTTCTTTTTTTTACATCGGACTTATCCTGTCGGCAAGTTTTCTTGTTACTCTTTTATCATTCGGTTACTTTGAACAATATGAAGGTGATAAGGAAGAATTTTATATTTTGCTTTTCATTGCTACATTGGGTTCCTCATTGCTTGTCGCAAGCATAGATTTTATTTCATTTTTTTTAGGATTGGAAATTTTAAGTGTTTCTCTTTATGTACTGATCTCATATTTCCGCACTAATGAAAATGGATTGGAAGGAGGCATAAAATATCTGGTGCTTGCTGCAACATCTGCAGCATTTTTGCTATTCGGAATGGCGCTTGTTTACAGCGGATTAGGAACAATGGCTTTCAATCAATTTACAAGTAGAATTTCTTCACCCGATACCAATTTGATATTAGCGGTCACCGGTTTTTCAATGATCATAATCGGCGTCGGTTTCAAATTGGCATTAGTACCATTTCATCTCTGGACGCCGGATGTTTACCAGGGTGCACCCGCACCTGTTACGGCATTTATTGCAACTGTTTCTAAGGGTGGTATGTTTGCATTGATGTTGCGTCTTTTCGTTGAGATAAACGTACATCAATATCCTTCTCTGATCTTAACATTCACAATAATAGCTGCTGCATCTATGTTGATAGGCAACCTTTTGGCAATCCGGCAAAATAATATAAAACGAATTTTGGCGTATTCATCTATCGCACATCTTGGTTACGTGCTTGTTGCGTTTTTAGCCACCGGAAGTTTAGGAATTCAGGCTGTTACATTTTATTTGGTTGCGTACTTTATTACTACCCTGGGTGCATTCGGAGTTGTTACGGTACTGTCTGTTAAAGATCATGAAGCAGAAGACATTAAGGAATATGAAGGATTGTTCTGGTCGCATCCTGTAATTGCTGCAGTTTTTACTGTGATGCTTTTTTCTTTAGCGGGAATTCCACTCACGATTGGTTTTATTAGTAAATATTATGTACTGGCGGCGGGAATTAATTCATCGCTCTGGTTTTTGGTGATCGTGCTTGTTGTCAGCAGTGCTGTAGGATTATACTATTACTTAAGAATAATTACCGCTATGTACAGACAAGTTGTTGAATCATATGATAAGTCTTTAAAGATAAAAATTTCTTTTCCATTGAGCGGCGGAATTGCATTAACAATTCTGACCGTATTGTTAATCTGGTACGGAATATTTCCTTCAGCATTGATTACCGCCATTCAGTCAATTATAAATATTAAATTAGGTTCAGGAATTTAACGTAACAAAATATCCACAAGGGTATTTTGTTGGATGAATAAATAGCATTACTTTGTTAAAAATTAAACGATCAATTTCTTTTTAAGTCGGTTGGATTTAATTTTAAAATAGTCATTGGCGAGTTTTTCGTTCTTTGATAAGGCGTTGGTAGAGGCAAATTCGAGTAAGGAGTGGCTGCCTGTTTGATTTCGTTGAAGATAGTAGGTTTCGTTTCAAGGATTTTCGTAAGACAAGCATTTTGTTTGATCAAATAGGTGAGAGTCCATGCAATAAGACAAAGACTTCGTTGTGAGTTCAGTTGATTTTTAACAAAGCAATGATCACATGAGCATTTATTTATGATTAAAATGCAGAATGTTTCAAAAATTTTTGGTCAAACCAGAGCGCTAAAATCCATTGATTTAACCATTCCGGCCTGCCTAACAACTGTATTGATTGGTCCAAGTGGCTGTGGAAAATCTACAATACTTCGGCTGATCATAGGCCTTTTACAAGCGGATAGCGGATCTATATATTTTGAGGAAACTAAAATTATTCCTGAGGTTGTGATTACCTTAAGAAGAAAGATGGGTTACGTTATCCAGGGGGGAGGCCTTTTTCCGCACCTTACTGCGTATGACAATATAGCATTGATGGCACGCTACATGGGATGGGATAATGAACGTATAAGAAAACGATTGAACGAACTAACCGAACTGACGCATTTTCCTTCTGACGGACTTCATCGTTTTCCAGTACAACTTTCCGGTGGCCAACAGCAACGGGTGAGCTTGATGCGCGCACTAATGTTGGACCCTGACGTACTTCTGTTAGATGAACCCCTTGGCGCCCTTGATCCGATGATACGGGCCGATCTGCAGGTTGATTTGAAAAGGATCTTCCAGGCACTTGGTAAAACAGTTGTTCTGGTAACTCATGATATAGCAGAAGCCGGATTTTTCGGCAATGTTATTACCTTACTACGGGATGGAAAAATTTTACAGAAAGGCACACTCGAAGATCTCGTACAATCACCGGCCGATTCATTTGTTACTTGCTTTATAAATGCTCAGCGAAGTCCTTTGGAAGTTATGAGAAAGGACTTCTAATGAAAACATACTTTTTTGTCATATACTTGTTTTTATGCAACGCTGTCTTTGCATATCTCTTTCCACTTACAGCATATAGTTCCACTCCTAAGATCAAAATTGGCTCAAAAAAGTTCACTGAATCTGTAATATTGGGAGAGATAGTGAATCATCTGTTAAAAAGTACCGGAGAACAGCCCATTTACCTGCGAGAACTGGGAGGCACACGTGTATTGTGGAATGCTTTATTAAAATGTGAAATTGATATTTACCCTGAATATACAGGTACGATTAGTGAAGAAATTCTGGCAGGTGAGGAAGTACGCAGTGAGGAGGAGATCCGGCAAGCCTTAATCAAACGTGGGATTAAGATGACAGATGCATTAGGTTTTAACAATACCTACGCTATCGGAATGAAGGAAGAAGTTGCAGAAAAATTAAAAATTCGAAAGATCTCAGACTTGCAACGCCACCCTGATTTGAAATTTGGTTTTGGAAATGAGTTCATGGACAGGGGCGACGGATGGCCAATCCTGCGCAGGCATTACAACCTACCTCAGCAAAATGTAAGAGGCTTGGATCATGATCTTGCCTACCGTGGCTTGGAAAAAGGCATTATTCAGGCGATTGATACCTATTCAACAGACGCCAAAATCCGGTATTATAATCTGCGTTTATTAGAGGACGACATGAATCATTTTCCCGCTTACAATGCCGTAATCCTGTATCGGTCTGATTTAGAAGAACGCGCTCCGCATGTTGTTACTGTTCTAAAAAAGATCGAAAATAAAATTTCTAGATTAGAAATGGTCAAAATGAATTTTCGTGCCAATATGGAAATGATACCGGAAAATCGGATAGCTGCAGACTTCTTATCGGAAAGTTTATCTCTGGAAACTGAATCTTATGAGGAAACTGCTATTAGCCGCCTATTACGCCTTACCACAGAACATCTTTATTTGGTCACAATTTCGTTATCAGCAGCCATTTTAACTTCAATACCACTGGGTATTGTCTCTGCGAAGCGAACAACATTGGGACAAATTATCCTTGCTATTGTTGGTGTTCTCCAGACCATTCCGTCACTGGCCCTTCTTGTCTTTATGATTCCGTTACTGGGTATTGGCGGACCTCCGGCCATTACGGCACTTTTTCTCTATAGTCTCCTGCCAATTGTACGGAATACATACACAGGTCTTCATGATATTCCTTCACATATTCGAGAATCTGCAGAGGCACTTGGGCTTCCACCGGGAGCGCGGCTTAGGTTGGTGGAATTGCCAATGGCGTCGCGATCTATTTTAGCAGGCATTAAGACGTCAGCTGTGATTAATGTGGGAACGGCAACATTAGGTGCACTTATAGGCGCCGGTGGTTATGGGCAATTAATTCTTACCGGTATTCGATTAGATAATATTTCACTCATCCTACAGGGGGCGGTACCGGCAGCCGTACTTGCTCTGATAGTACAAGGTGGTTTTGAGGCTTTGGAGAGATTTTTTGTGCCAAAAGGTCTGCGTTTGAAACCTACGGTTTGAGTTTTCATGGAGAGTAATTTTCTCCTGTAGGAGCTACATCACGCCTTTGACAAATATGAATATGGGGTCAGACCTTGATTAGTAATCCTTGTTAATCTTTCATTAATGTCATCATCTTTCGAAATAGTTGATTCCATAATAGTTACCCGTCGACTTATTGATGAATAACCAAGACCAAGCAAATCACCGACTTTCTGGTTATCATACCAACCAGGAGCGTTCCCGATTTTTTGTAAATTTTAGCAGCAATTTTTCATGACCATAAGCTAACTCATTACACATCCCCGGCCCTTCTTTTTAGATGGGAGATAAAAAGTGCTCTCCTGATAGAGGGAATTTAGGGATGTGTTTTAATACAAAAAAACTCCTTACTCAATAAAACCAGAAATCCTTGATTTTATTGGATCTTTTCAAAAAACCAGAATGTTACAAGAATTTTGAATGCTCTATGCTCTCTTCATGAATTTATACATATTCAAGTAAAATATCCGCCAACAGCTTTCTTTTTTACAAAAAATCGGGAAGGCACCCTACTAAAAGGTACTGCCAACCTGTACTTCATAAAAGATAGATTAATAAATCACGATTTAGTTTATTTGAATCACTTATCCTAAAGGAGTATAAAAAAACGTCTGTATCGCATTTTAAAATCTTTGCAGCTTTCTTTAGAATGTTTTCAGGATCGGTATCTCTTGATACTTGCCGTTTTTGAGGAATTTCAACATCAGGATTCTCTGACAAATATTTGGACTTTATACGGTCAGCAAACTTCTGAGAACCCAAAATAAGGCCGTGACGAAAATCTTCTCATGTAGCAAATGATAAGGATTATCCATAAGAACATAGGCGTAAACCTCAACCTCAAACCTGTCCGACATATTTCCTAAAGTTTTCAGAAATAAAACACGATCATCATTGTCCCGCAAAATATCTCTTCTCTCATTGGCGCACGATAAGAGGTGATAATAAGCTCCTTTAATGCTATACGCCATTGTCTTGTCATCAAAGACAAGGCAACATAAACTGTCTTTTATTGTTAAGTGTTTAATAACTAATCAAGGTTTGACTCCCGCCGCCTTATTCTCTTATTTCTCTTTCCTTTGATGTTCAGTAGGGTCGATAAAATAAAAAAACTTGCAATTTTCTTTGTTTTTGCTAAGCTGACTGCCTGATAGAAAAAAGCAATTTCCTATCATCTCATCTCAACCATCCATCTGGCTTGGGAAATGAATCATGGACCGCTCTCTGTAGTATATGGCGCCCCTTTAAGACTGCGTGTAGAAAATCAGTTAGGTTATAAAACGGTAAAATGGATTGAATGAATTGAATTTGAGGAAAAACATGAAACGGTTGGCAAAGGCTATGGAGGCAAAAATGAAGATGACGAATACTTTGATTTATTGGCAAATAGTCAAACAATTAAGATATGTAGAAAATGGAACACTCATTTAAAATAGGCGACCATGTAAAATGGAATTCTGAAGCCGGATATGTATCAGGCAAGATTATAAAAATACATACCACCGATTTTGATTACAAGGGCTACACACATCACGCCTCCAAAGAAGACCCCCAATATGCCATCCAAAGCGATAAGACTGACCATATTGCAGTGCATAAAGGAAAAGCACTTACGAAATTGAGTAAATCCTAAATTCCGCAAACGATTTTCGTAGTATGAAAATCGGTATTTTCCAATACCAAAATTGGCAAAAAACATATAACAAACCTCTGTTTTTTAGCAATTGTGGTAGCTGAGTTGTGCTACTTTAAACAAAAAGACATAAAGATTAGCCCGAATCATTCATCCGGAAGCTATAAAATCAGAATGTGGCGATACTGTCCCTATCTGCGGTGTCCTTACAGCTCTTAGAAAATCAAAAAAACGAAAAACAAGATTTATTTTCTATGGAAACACTACTTCCAGCGACATGCGTTCCCACTTTTTCCATTCTTCATTATGCAGAAATTTCTCCGGCAATTTTAATGTCAATTGCCTGCTTCTCTCCACCAATTTTCCTGCCATAATGACTAACCACAACCGCATCGTCTTTACTTCCAAAATCAAATATCCTGCCTGCACTGACTCAAGGTATTCAAGCAATTCACCGGCAAAAAAACTACTGTCTCCGCGAAATACCTCCCTTACTCCCTTCTTCATGTATGCCATACATTTATTTACCCATAAAATTTAATACCGGTAAAAGCCTTGCATTTACTGTTAATCCTTTCCCATTCATCTCTGTGGTGATTTTAGGTTGTATTTTGTTGTCGGCTTTTGTTATATTCCACATCGAAATGGCTAATCTCCTTTCTTCTGTATTTTGTTATCAATATACCGCTGAATACTTCGAAAATTCTACCATTTCAATCCTATTCCTGCAACAAGGCTTTGCCTTGTTTGCTGGATTTAGGTAAATACATATTCATGGAAATAGAAAATAATGAATCTACAGACTTAAGACCAGAAGGAACACGAAAAATGGGTACTCCATTGGTAAATGTAAATATTCCTGAATTTATAAAGCAATTAAAAGCAGAGGTTAAATGGCAAACCAGCGACTAGTGGATACCACTAATAATTATTTGGAGTGTATGGCGACATATTATAAAAAAGGCGACATTAAAATATAATGCCCGGTATTGGGAAATGATATTCCCCCTAGGCAGGTAACTGCTTGTACAGTAAAATTGTCACAAGCCATCAGATTACCTTTCTGATAAGGATTTCACCTGAATTTGTAATTTTTGCTACAGTGCATGGGCAATAGTATTTATAGATTTGATTTATTCTATTGCTTTTGATGCAATAATAAAAAGGAAGCTTTAAAAAAATAATAATATGAATGCTATTAGTTGTTTATTTTTAGATATCGGAGGTGTATTGCTCTCAAACGGATGGGATTACAAATTCAGGCAGCGGGCTGCTGAACATTTTCACCTGGATGCGAATGAAATGGAAAACCGCCACGGCCTCCTGTTTGTAACGTATGAAGAAGGAAGGATAACGTTCAACGAATATCTTGATCGGATGGTATTCTATCAAAAAAGGGATTTTACCCCCGACCAGTTCAAAGACTTCATATTCTCCTTATCCACGCCTGATTTGGAAATGATTGCCTTTATTAAAAAAATAAAATTGCAATATGGACTAAAAGTAATTGCGGTTAGCAACGAAGCAAGAGAAATAAACGCCTACAGGATAAACAAATTTAAATTGAATGAAATATTTGATTTTTTTGTGTCCTCCTGCTATGTTCATCGAAGAAAGCCCGATGCAGCTATTTTTCGCCTGGCAATTGATGGCGCCCAGGCGCCCTTAGATGAACTCGTGTACATTGATAACACGCAAATGTTTGTAAATATGGCGAAGGGCATGGGTATCACCAGCATTCACCATACAGATTATCTATCAACAGCGAAAGCACTAGCAGATTTGGGGTTGTCTGTCAAAGAGAAAAGTATCGAATTTCAACCACAAAATTTAAAAGAAGAAACTTCAAGTCCTGTAAGAAAAATGATGCGTATAGGTGTTGCGTCTGATCATGGGGGATTTGATTTGAAAGTAAAACTGGTTGCGTTACTCAAAACTGCCGGCTACGAAGTAAAAGACTTTGGCGCTTATCAACTCAATACCGACGATGATTATCCTGATTTTGTTATTCCGATGTCGGAGGCAGTGGCTAATGGGGAAATCTCACGAGGTGTAGCCATTTGTGGGAGCGGTGTTGGGGCTTGTATTGCGGCTAATAAAATTGCCGGCGTTCGTTCAGCTTTGATCACCGATTCATTCTCTGCCCGCCAAGGGGTTGAGGACGACAATATGAATATAATGTGTTTAGGTGGTCGGATCACAGGGTCTGCGTTAGCCGGGGAATTGGTGCAGATATTTATCAATGCCAGGTTTAAGAATGAAGAACGATTCCTGCGACGCCTTAACAAAGTTTCCGTACTGGAAAGGAATAAAGATTAAAAACCAGAAATGGCTAAACAAATGTTAAAAGATATTATTGAATAGAGGCGAAGTTATCATGAACAGATAGCTACAACGACGGGTTTACATGAAAGTATCGGTGGCGTTTTTTATTTAAATGACGAAACGAAATCCATTCAACGAAAATCTTTATAATGCGTTTAAATTATCAACTTAAAACTTAAACAATTGAACAACATGAACCCTAAAACAGGAACACTTGAACAGCAGGGTATCAATACGGTTCGGATACTCGCTGCAGATGCCGTACAAAAAGCAAATTCAGGTCATCCCGGAACACCCATGGGGCTTGCATCCGTTGGCCATGTTCTGTGGGCGCAAATCATGAACTATAATCCCCAGAATCCAGCATGGGCAAACAGAGACCGCTTTATTTTATCCTGCGGCCATGCCTGCATGTTGCAGTATAGTTTTTTGTACTTAACGGGTTATCCCATCACGCTCGACGATATCAAAAAATTCCGGCAATTACACAGTAAAACAGCGGGGCATCCTGAATACGGATTGTTACCCGGTATTGAAGTAACGACCGGCCCGCTAGGGCAGGGATTTGCCAACGGCGTAGGGTTTGCCATTGCACAAAGATATATGGCAGCCCGCTACAATAAACCTGGTTTTGATATTTTTAATTATAAGGTTTATGCTATTTGCAGCGATGGCGATATTATGGAAGGTATTAGTTCTGAAGCTGCTTCTATAGCCGGACATCTTCAGTTAGGCAACATGATTTATTTGTACGACGATAACCATATAACTATTGAAGGCAATACCGATCTTGCATTTGATGAAGACGTGGCAAAACGCTTTGAAGCGTATGGCTGGCATGTTCAGGAGCTTCCGGATGGTAATGATTTAGGTGCTTTATCAACAGCAATAAAAAATGCGCAAAAGGAAACAGACCGTCCTTCACTGATAAAGGTGCGCACACACATTGGTTATGGCAGCCCCAACAAACAAGATACGGCCGCTGCACATGGCTCTGCCTTAGGCGAAGCAGAAGTGAAGCTCGTGAAGGAGAATTTTGGCTTTGACCCTGATAAACATTTTGTTGTGCCCGACGATGTATTAAATTATTATCGTGAAGCAGGTAAGAAAGGAATAGATAAAGAAAAGAACTGGAACGATCTTTATAAAAGGTACAAAGAAAAATATATCGAACTATCCAATGAATATGAGTTGTTGAGCAGCGGTAAATTACCGGAAGGATGGGAAGAGAGGGTGCCTGTTTTTAAAACTGAAGAAGAAATGGCGACACGCAAAGCCTCTGGCAAAGTGTTAAATGCAATAGCCGATTATTTGCCGAATTTAATAGGCGGCTCGGCGGACCTTGCTCCTTCTACCGACACCAACCTGGAGAAATACAAATCATTTTTAGCGACAAATTATGATGGTCGCAATTTTCACTTTGGCATCAGGGAACACGCCATGGGCGCTATCTTAAATGGATTAGTGCTTAGTAAATACCTCATTCCTTACGGGGCTACATTCCTGGTATTCTCCGATTACATGCGGCCACCCATCCGGCTGGCAGCGATTATGAAAATACGGCCCATATATGTTTTTACACACGACAGCATAGCGTTAGGAGAAGATGGCACCACCCACCAGCCCGTAGAACAACTCATCGGTTTGCGATCAGTTCCCAACCTAACAGTAATTCGCCCGGCAGACGCCAATGAAACCGTGCAAGCCTGGCGGATAGCAATTGAACATTCCGGTGGACCAGTTGCATTAATTTTAACTCGCCAGAAAATTCCGGTAATCGACCAGGAAAAATATACAAAGGCGATTGAATTGGAAAAGGGGGCTTACATTCTTTCGGAATCAAAAACACAGCCCGACATTATTTTAATTGGTACGGGTTCGGAAGTGCAGTTGCTGCTGGCAGCTCAGCAAAGATTAAAAGAAGAAAACATCGCCGCACGTGTGGTAAGCATGCCATCGTGGGAACTATTCGAAAAACAGGATAAAACTTATAAAGAAAAGATATTTCCCGCCTCATTGCGGAAACGACTGGCAGTAGAAGCCGGATCACCTTTGGGCTGGCTTAAATATGTAACTGACCAGGGCGACATCATCGGCATCGACAGATTTGGAGAATCTGCTCCTGGTGAAGAGGTGATGAAAGAATATGGCTTTACTGTGGAAAATGTAGTAAAAAGAGCGAAAGCTTTGATTGAATAATAACCTAAAAAACACTTTAAAAGATTGTTAACTTAAAACATATAAACCATGAAAAAAGCAAACATCGGAATTACCGATACAAACAGACAAGCAATTGCCGACCAGTTATCAAAAATACTGGCCGATGAATTCGTACTTTATTCCAATTTTCATGCAGTGCATGTGTATCTGGAGAAGCTCTACAATCAGCAACAGGAAATTGTAGATACCATAGCCGAAAGGATACGTGCCATTGGGCATTACGTACCCGCACAACTCAGTAAATATCTCGAACTCACCCATCTTTCTGGAAAAGCTATCGACAAGAACGACAGCAGAAGCCTTTTTGCAGAATTATTGGAAGACCACGAAAGCATCATCATTTTTTTAAGAGAAAATATAAATCCAATTGCAGATAAGCTAAAGGCAGAAGGCATCAGCGATTACATTACCGGCTTGATGGAATACCATTTAAAAACAGCCTGGATGCTCCGACCTCATTTAAGTTAGTGACGGATCGACCATGTATCTCCAGCTTCCCATAGTTGGGACAAGCATTCTCCGCCGGTTGGCGGAAGAAGAGAGCCCAGCCGCACCAGCCACACCAATAGCAGGTGCGCTGGCATTCTCTCCGTCGGCAGACGGTGGAGTTAGAGGCGGCCTCAGAAAGTGGCCATTAAAAACCAGAGCTTGTGTAAAGCAGCTAAATAGTTACTAAACAAGGATATTATCAAAGATGAAAACACTAATCGAATTATTGCAATACGGCCAGAGCTATTGGCTTGATAATTTAACGCGGGAGAAAATCACTTCCGGCGAATTGAAAAAAAGAGTAGATGATCAGGGGCTGAGGGGAGTAACCTCAAACCCAAGCATTTTCAACAAGTCGATTACAAGCGGTTCAGATTATGACGATCAGATTGCCAAATTGGTAAAAGAAGGCAAAGCCCCGGCGCAAATTTATGACGAACTTACCATAAAAGATGTTCAGGATGCCTGTGACATCCTGTTTCCGGTGTATGAAAAATCAGATGGCACCGATGGTTTTGTAAGCCTTGAAGTACCGCCTTATCTGGCACGTGATACGGAAGGCACCATAAAAGAATCCCGCAGATTGTATAATGCAGTTGGTAAGAAAAACTGCCTTATCAAAATCCCGGGAACAAAGGAAGGCGTTCCGGCTATCGAGCAGATGCTTTACGAAGGTGTCAACATCAACATAACACTTCTTTTTTCTATTGAAAGCTATGTTGAAGTTGCAAAAGCGTACATCAATGCCATTACACGAAGAGTTGCAGAAGGCAAGCCGATAGATCATATTATTTCCGTAGCAAGTGTTTTTATCAGCAGAATTGATGTACTCACCGACCAACTGCTCGGCCAGTACATTATCAAAAACGAAGAAAATAAAAACCCCAACCGAACCCATCCTTTATCGGGCAAGGCAGGAATTGCCACAGCACGATTATGCTATCAGCGGTTTAAAGAAATATTCAGCGGTGAGAACTGGAAAAAACTGGAAGAAAAAGGCGCTCATGTACAGCGGCCATTGTGGGCAAGCACCAGCAACAAAGACCCGCTCTACAATGATCTTCGCTACGTTGACCCGCTGATTGGTGAAAACACAATAAATACTTTGCCCGATAAAACGATTGAAACTTTTGCCAAACATGGAATCCTAAAAAAAGATGCCATTGAGGATGACCTCGATCAAGCCAGGGCTTTGTTTGGTGAACTAAAAAAGCTGGGTATTGATATCTCGTTTGTAACACAACAATTAGAAGACGAAGGCATCCAGAAATTTACGGAGGCTTATAATAAATTGATTAGCAACCTGGCAGATAAAAGATTGAAAATGCTTGGAGGCAAAACATCTTGATCAACCAAATGCTGAGGAAGGCAAAAAAATACAAGTCAATTGCTTGAAATTATGAAAGAGACAAAATTCGACTACGGAATGATTGGTCTCGGTACCATGGGGTGCAATCTGGTTTATAACATGAGCGATAATGGATACACCGTTATTGGTTTTGATAAGAATCGTTCCCAGGTGGAAACGCTCAAGAAAGAAGCTGGCACTGAAAAGATATCTGCCACATCAGACTTGAATGAATTTCTAAATACGCTAAAGACCCCTAAAGTAATCATAATGCTTGTGCCTGCCGGAAAAATTGTGGATGACGTTATTAGTGAATTAAAACCTTTTTTGTCAAAAAATGATTTACTGATGGACTTCGGTAATTCTCACTTTACGGATACCAACAGAAGGAGTGAGCAATTGGAAGAATCAGCCATTCATTTTATGGGTGTTGGCATTTCAGGAGGAGAACTGGGTGCCCGCCACGGGCCAAGCATTATGCCGGGCGGACCTAAGAAAGTATATGAGCGTGTGGCTGAGATGCTGAAAGCTGTTTCTGCCAAAGCGAATAATGAGCCTTGCGTAACATGGTTGGGGCCTGGCTCCGCAGGACACTATGTAAAAATGGTACACAACGGCATTGAATATGGGCTGATGCAACTCATTGCCGAAGCTTATCACCTGTTGAAGGAATGTGCGGCTATGAGCAATGATGAGCTACACACTGTTTTTTCAAAATGGAATGAGGGGGAATTGCAGTCTTATCTTATAGAAATTACCGCAGATATTTTTATGCAAAAAGATGAGCTTACCGACAGCCGGATTATTGACAGAATCCTCGACAGTGCGAAACAAAAAGGCACAGGCGCCTGGACTTCTGAAGATGCCATGAATTTACAGGTACCTATTCCGGTGATTGATATTGCCGTTTCCATGCGGGATTTGTCAGCTTATAAAAATGAACGAGAAGTTGCACATCAAAACATGGGAGGTTCTGAAGTGAAATTCACCGGAGATAAAAATGATCTGGTGAAATGGGTGGAGCAGGCGCTCTATTTTTCAATCATCACGGTTTATGTACAGGGAATGGCGCTGTTACAGGTAGCATCCAAAAAATATAAATACGATTTGAAATTAGAAGATATTGCTGCCATCTGGAGGGGTGGTTGTATCATCCGTGCGGCATTATTGGAAGACATCCGTTCTGCGTTTTCAAAACAGCCGGATCTTTCTAATCTTATACTGAGCGTTGCATTTTCAAAAAAATTAATGCAATCGCAAGAAGGTATTCGGAAAGTTATTCAGACAGGCGTCGGGTTCGGGATCCCGGTTCCTGCAATGATGGGGGCTTTGGCCTATTTCGACAGCTACAGGAGTGGGTGGCTTCCCGCAAATTTAATACAGGCGCAGCGCGATGATTTTGGCGCTCATACTTACGAGCGAAACGACAGAGAAGGAATTTTTCATACGCATTGGAACCAAAAGAAATAACATGGAAACCGAAACAAAAATAGGTCACACAATTATTATAATACTTGGTGCTACAGGAGATTTAACCTGGCGTAAACTGATTCCCGCCATTTACAACCTCTGGTTAGACGGCTGGATTCCTGGAGAATTCGCGGTAATTGGGGTAAGTCGTCGTAAATACACCGACCCCGAATTTGGAAAACATTTGCATGAAGGCGTAGATAAATTTTCACGACAGGGAAAAGCAAAAAAAGATCACTGGGATGTTTTTACTAAATATCTGACCTACCTGCAAGGAGAGTTTGATGCTACATCTACCTATGCTGCCATCGGCAAACAGATAAAAGCTCTTGAAAAAAAGTGGAATGCCACAGCCAACAGTGTCTTTTATCTTGCTGTTCCGCCAAATCAATTCGAAGGAATTTCTATGAAAATAGGATCGTCGGAGCTTGCAGAAAATAAGGAGAAAAGCCGCATTGTCATAGAAAAGCCTTTCGGGCACAACCTGGAAAGTGCTATCAACCTTAATACCTTGTTGCATACCCATTTTGATGAATCACAGATTTATCGTATTGATCACTACCTGGGTAAAGAAACCGTACAAAATATTTTGGCATTCCGTTTTGCCAATGCATTATTTGAGCCGATCTGGAATCGGAATTATATAGATCACATACAGATAACTGTGTCAGAAGAATTGGGCGTCGAACACCGCGGGAATTATTATGAGACTGCAGGTGCACTTCGCGATATGATTCAAAATCACCTGCTCCAGCTGATGTGCCTTATTGCCATGGAAGCACCCATTTCTTTTGATGCCAACGAGATCCGTAATAAAAAAGTAGATGTACTGAACGCAGTGAGAAAAATGAAACCGGAAGAAGTACATAAAAATGCAATAAGAGGTCAATACGGTAGTGGATGGGTAAAAGGCAAAAAGGTTAAGAGTTATCGGCAGGAGCCTGATGTTTCCCCATCATCCAATGTAGAAACTTTTGCGGCAGTGAAACTTTATGTCGATAACTGGCGCTGGCAAGGAGTGCCTTTTTATGTTCGTACCGGGAAACGGTTGAATGAAACGATTTCCGTGATCACTATTCAATTTAAACCGGTACCACATCATTCCTTCCCGGTTGAAGCTATTGAAAATTGGCAATCCAACAAACTTATCCTTAATATCCAGCCTCATATGGGAATACAGTTAAGCTTTCAGGCAAAACAACCCGGACTTAAAATGCTTCTTAACCCTGTTCACATGTTGTTTAATTACCACGACACCTACACGGGCGGAACACCAGAAGCCTATGAAACATTGCTAATTGATGTCTTCCGGGGAGATGCAACACTTTTTATGCGTGCAGACCAGGTAGAAGCGGCATGGACAATACTAATGCCAGTGTTAGATGCATGGAAAGCAAACACTTCTCCTAATTTCCCAACCTATGATGCCGGGTCACACGGGCCACAGGATGCAGACGCATTGATAGCGGTAGACGGCCACAATTGGATCACAATACCTTTTGAAAAAAATGAAATTGCATCAACAAAATAATATAAGCGTTTTTCAGACTTCAGCGGCATTGGCACAGGCAGCCGCTGATTTAATGATTAAAATTTCGAAACAGGCCATCGAAAGTCGTGGAAAGTTTGTTTTGTCCTTATCGGGAGGCACTACCCCCTGAATGTCTGTATTCTCTTTTAGCAAAACCACCTTACCGGGATCAAATCCTCTGGAACAAAACCTTTGTTTTTTGGGGTGATGAGCGTTTTGTACCCTTTAATAATAAACTAAACAATGTCAATATGGCAAAAGCTTTATTGCTGGAGCACATTATATCCCATCAATAAATATTAACCCAATTCCTGTTGATTTAGAGCCGGACGAGGCTGCAAAAAAATATGAAGACGTCATTACAAAGGAAAAGAGACTCCTCGCTTTGATCTCATTTTTCTTGGCCTTGGCGAAAATGGCCATACGGCGTCATTGTTTCCCGGAAGTGATGTTGTTTTTGAAAACACACGGCTGGTAAGCGAGGTGTATGTAGCGGAACAACGGATGTATCGCATTACTATAACGCCACCTTTAATTAATAAAGCACATATAATTGATAAAGCACATAATATTGTTTTTCTTGTAAAAGGAATACCGCTATGACTACACTCCGGACAACGCTCGCCGAGATGGTGAACCGGACGGTTGAGCGCCTCTCCGGAGAAAAGAAGATATTCAGGGATACGCTGATAGGGAATATCAGGGAGTTTATTGATAACTTCGGTACGATGAATATCAACGACGATGCCGCGCTTGCCGCGGCGGTAGAGAAATGCAACAGGGCATTGAACGGCGTCTCTGTGGAAGCCATACGCAGCGACGATCAGTTCCGGCACAGCATAGCAAATAGTATGAAGACGGTGCAGGGGCAACTGGCGGGTATGATGATAGGTGCGCCGATAAGGAGATTAAGGAAGGTGGGGTCGTCCATAATTGATAATTACAGAAACAAAAAAATGACACCGGCGTTTAGCGAATGTCCTTTTTTTTAGCTATTACCAATTAACAATTTCGTTTGTTAATAAAGCAATTAGTTTTGGGGTAGTAAAGGAAGGAGAGGCATTAGTAGTAGACATAAAGCCGAGGGTAAATGCCAAGCCTGAATGTTTAGTGTGCGGGAAGAGAGTACCTGGGTATGATACACAGCCGTCCCGGTTATACGAGTATCCGTCAATATGGGGGGTTTCGAGTATTTTTCCGATATTCTCATCCCGACGCACTACCTGTCCTGTTGACGGCATCCATGTAGAACTAGTATAGCGTTTCGGTAAAACATCGACATATTGTTTTCCATTATGAACAAAGACTGAACAGTCTTAAATCTTGTATTTACAAGGGATTGAATTTTAGATGCCCTCATAGTAATGATGCTATTTTATTTGTATATTTTAATGAAACGTCATACTAGTTCCCTGGTCAGAGGGTAAGGATCAGATGACCACCACCTATAAGGTATTCCTGTCCCGATGGGCGAAACGCCTGAGCTGAAAAGAGACAGCCGAGATATTCAAGTCCAGTTGGGACAGCGTATATCGAGCCGTGCAGTTTGTGGTTGCCTACGGCCTCTTGCCAGCAGGGACTTGGAGAATGTAACAGAAATAGAAATTGACGAGATACAAGTCTGGAGTGGTCGCAAGTATTTAACCCTTGTATATCAGCTTGATTCATATGCCAAAAGGCTTTTATGGAGTGGTCATGAGCGGAAGGCCAAGACCCTGCTGAAATTTCTCAATGAGTTGGGTAAAGAACGCTGTCTGAGAATCAAATTAGTTTGCAGCGACATGTGGGCGCCGTACCTGAAGATGATAGCGAAGAAAGCACCCCAGGCGCTTAATATTCTTGACTGTTTTCACATCATGAAGAAATTCAACGATGCCATAGACCAGATACGGAAGGAAGAGGTCAAAAAGCTCAAGGAGGAAGGCGCTGATAATGTTCTGGAAAAGAGCTGTTGGTTACTGTTGAAAAGTCCCGAGAACTTGACGGAAAAGCAAACGGTACGGTTGAGCCGGATAGTTAAGATCAACCTGAGTTCCGTAAAGTCATATTTAATGCGTGAAGATTTTCAGCGTTTTTGGGAGTATAAGTATCTGGTATGTGCAGATAACCCAACTTAGACAGGCAGAAATAGTATCTCTTTTAATATCAATGCAATACGACTTTAGCCCTTTATTTTTCGGCAATACATCTTTGAGTTTTCATGTTTTATATCTCAAAGATTCAATATTTTGTGTTAAATTACTGTATAGTTTTTGTATAGTTCCCAAGAAATAACAAGGGATAACACCGTTTAGGATGTTATCCCTTTTCGTTTTCCCCACTGTAGTCAAAACGTAGTCAAAACGTAGTCAACTCCATCGGAATGGACAGGAATCTACAGGAATCAACAGGAAATTAATTTGCGATGCAACTTGTTTTGTGGTAAATTATTACAGTCATAAAAGACACACTTTTAGTCACTTATAAAAAATGGCAAAAAACTCAAAAATATCATTCATATCGCGGGCTTTTTATACACACAAAGGCGTATCAGGAAGCTTATGTTTACTTGCTATAATGCCTTGAGGGCGCTAAGCCTGCATAGCCAGAACAAAACAAGCACGAGATAAAAAATCTTACGAAGCACGAAGCACGGAACAAATTCCAAAATACAAAATCCCAATGAAAACCACCCGGGTTTTGAACATTAATACTTTCGCTCCCAAGCTGGATCTTGTGAACAAGTGTTTATTGTCCCTTCTACAGTCAGCAGTCTGCAACTGACTAATGACCAATATATTTTTTGTTAAGAAGTGATTAATTTTTTAAACGGTTAGAAGATTAACAATGCAATAATGCCATGGTTATTAATAAAAAAAAGGTGTTTGTTTTAGGTTTGGACTCAATACCACCGGAATTGCTTTTTGACCGGTGGCTGAATCAATTGCCCAATATTAAAAGATTGGTCTCTGAGGGGCTCTATGGGGGATTGGAAAGCACCATTCCCGCTATTACATGTCCGGCGTGGCCGTCAATGATGACAAGCGCCAACCCCGGAAGGCTTGGTTTGTACGGTTTCCGAAATCGTTCAAACTACAATTATGACGGATTATGTTTCGCAAGTTCAAAAACAATTAAAATTGATACTGTCTGGGATATTTTATCCCGGATAGGGAAGAAAGTTGTTTTGATAGGCATTCCCATGACCTATCCTCCAAAACCCGTAAACGGCTGTATGGTTACTTGTTTTATGACTCCGGACACAAAGAGTCAGTACACATACCCTGCCGGATTAAAGGCTGAGGTGGAGGGTATAACAAACGGATATATACTTGATGTTGATGAATTCAGGAGTGAAAAGAAAGAGTATATATTGAAAAAAATATATGATATGACCGAAAAGAGATTTAAGCTGACAAAAAAATATATCCATTCCAGGGAATGGGATTTTTTTATGATGGTTGAAATGGGGCCTGATAGGATACATCACGCATTTTGGAAATATTTTGATGAAACACATCCGAAACATCCGTCGGGTTCTGAGTATAAAGATGCTATTTTAAATTATTATAAATACCTGGATAAGGAAATCGGGGAAACACTTGCGCTTTTAGATGAAAATACAATGGTGCTTATAGTATCCGACCATGGCTCAAAAAAGATGGTTGGCGGTATTTGTATTAATGAATGGCTTATACAAAACGGTTATATGAAACTGGTTGAGTATCCGAAAACAACAACTCCCTTCAATAAACTTATGGTTGACTGGAAGAATACCTCGGTGTGGGGAGAGGGGGGCTATTACGGCAGGGTATTTCTGAACGTACAAGGCCGCGAACCACATGGTGTAATCCCCAAACATAATTATGAAAATTTCAGAAATGAATTAATACGAAAACTTGAAGATTTGCGGGACGAAAACGGAAACAATATAAATACAAGAGTATTTAAACCTGAGGAGATTTACTCTGAATGTGCAGGTGTTCCGCCTGATTTAATTGTCTATTATGGCAACCTTGATTGGCGGTCAATTGGCAGTGTTGGTAGCGGTTCCATTTGGGCAGATGAGAATGATACCGGCCCGGATGATGCGAACCACTCTCAACAGGGTATTTTTATTTTGAAAAAAAATGGGCATTTGGGTGGCATCAGAAAAAATGGCACTACCCTCTATGATGTTTCTCCGACGATTTTACAATATTTGGACGTTAAAATACCTGAAAATATGGAAGGACGGGTTATCGCATAATCAATGCCACAGCATCGGATTATTCAGAGGAGTATTCGGGTGAATAAAGGCTTTACCGTATGGCTTACCGGTTTGCCTGGGGCTGGCAAGGCAACAATAGCTCATTTGCTGAAAAATAGGTTAAGTGAAAATTATCAAATAAATGTTGAAGTACTTACAAGTGAATTAATCAGAGCAAACCTGTGCTCTAACCTTAAACATGCCAGGCACGACCGGAAAATCAATATCCACTGCGCTATTTTTATCTGCAAATTATTGTCACGGAATGGAATCGCGGTGATCTCTTCATTAGCATCCCCCCATCGGACATCAAGGGAAAAGGCTCGCAGGGAAACAGGCAATTTCATTGAAGTTTATGTCAAATGTCCCCTTGAATTATGTGTAGCAAGAGACGTGGAAGGTATCTATCAAAGAGCCTTAAATGGCAATATACTGCATTTCATGGGAGAATCTGATCCCTATGAAGAACCATTAAATCCCGATCTTGTCGTGGAAACAGACAAAGAAACCGCTGAAGAATCAACCGGTAAAATATTGAAAAAACTGTTGGAATTACAGTATATAGTCAAACAAATAGAATTTCCGAAAGGTGAATAATAAGATTCATTGTAAGGGTGGAATTATCCTGATAAAAAATTTAAAGACTTCCCCGCTTTTTACCTAATCAGCCATCAGCTACGTTTGCTTGCCATTTAACCGAATAGGAACAGATTTTACATTCCAAATATCCTCGGCATACTCATGAATGGTTCTATCACTGGAAAATTTTCCAATACGGGCGACATTAATGATTGATTTCTTTGTCCATTCATCCTGGTCACGATATAACTTGCTTACCAACCCCTGACAGTTGACATAACTGGCAAAATCTGCAAGCACCATATACTGATCGCTTTTTAGAAGTGAATTGGTAATTGGCATAAAGAGTGAAATATCGGAAGATGAAAAATATCCATTCGCAATCATGTCAATTGCCGTTTTAAGAGCGGTATTGTTACGATAATATTCATACGGATTGTAACCCACACGTTTGATATGATCGACCTCTTTCTCGGTAAGTCCGAAAATAAAGATATTATCAGATCCTACCTCGTTCATAATTTCAATATTAGCACCGTCAAGCGTTCCGATCGTTAAGGAGCCGTTAAGGGCAAATTTCATATTTCCAGTACCTGAAGCTTCCATACCAGAGGTGGAAATTTGTTCGGAAAGGTCTGCTGCGGGAATGATGCGTTCTGCCAGAGAGACCTGATAATTCGGCAAAAAGACGACTTTAAGCTTATCGCCAATATCGGGGTCGTTGTTAACGACTTCAGCGACAGAGTTTATCAGTTTAATAATGAGCTTTGCGATAAAATAACCGGGAGCCGACTTTCCTCCGAATAGTATGGTACGCGGCACAAAGTTTTCAATGGAATTGTTTTTCAGTGAATTATAGAGAAAAATAACATGCATAATATTCATCAATTGTCTCTTGTACTCATGGATGCGTTTTATATGGCAGCAGAACAATGAATCTGTATTCACCACAATACTGGTAGTCTGCTTTATGTATTCAGCAAGCCGTATTTTGTTCTCTTTTTTAATATGCTGCCATGTTTCACAAAATGCTTTATTTCCGGTAAACGGCATCAATTTTTTTAAATCCGCAAGATTTTTGAGCCAGCCTTCTCCTATAGTATCCGATATCAGTTGAGAAAGCGCAGGATTACATTTTTTCAGCCATCGTCGCTGGGTAATGCCATTTGTCTTGTTGTTAAAACGATCAGGGTAAAGTTCGAAAAAATCCCTGAAAACGGTTGTTTTTAAAATTTGTGTATGTAAAGCGGCTACGCCATTTGTTGAATGGCTTCCTACAATTGCCAAATGGGACATTCTTACCTGTTTTTCATTGCCCTCTTCAATTAATGACATACGGCGTAACCGATCGGCATCGTCAGGATATTTGGTTTTTACACTTTCAAGAAACCGGGAGTTTATCTCATAGATAATCTGAAGATGTCTCGGCAATAATTCGCCTATCAGGGGGACACTCCACTTTTCCAATGCTTCTGGAAGGATGGTATGGTTTGTGTATGCAAAAGTACTGACGGTTATATCCCATGCTTTTTCCCACGAAATACCTTCTATGTCAATAAGGATACGCATTAGTTCCGGGATTGCAATGGCAGGGTGGGTATCGTTCAGTTGGATAGCTACTTTATCGGGAAAAAGATCGAAGGAGGTATGTGTTTTTTTGTATCGGCAAATAATATCCTGAAGGGTTGCCGACACAAAAAAGTATTGTTGTTTCAGCCGTAGCTTCTTCCCCGTATGGATTTTGTCGACAGGGTAAAGGATTTTTGAAATTGTCTCGCTTCTTTGTTTTTCCTCCACAGCCTTAAAATAATTTCCCTCATTAAATGAATCCAAATCAAATTCACGGCTTGCCCTCGCAGACCAGAGGCGTAGGTTGTTGACAGTATTGGTGCGGTATCCGGGAATCGGGGTGTCATATGCCATTGCCATAATTGTCTGGGTGTCTATCCATTCACTTCTTGATATCCCTTTTTCGTCAGTATATTCCCTCACATGCCCATAAAACATTACCGGATATAAGTGCTCTGGTCGTTCGAATTCCCATGGGTTGCCGTAGCGCAGCCAGTTGTCAGGCAGTTCAACCTGATAACCATTGAGGATACTCTGGAAGAAAATCCCATACTCATAGCGCATGCCATAGCCATACGTCGGCAGTTCAAGAGTAGCCATAGAATCAAGGAAACAAGCCGCAAGCCTCCCAAGCCCACCGTTGCCAAGTCCTGCATCCCATTCTTTTTCACAAATTTCTTCTAACTCATACCCTAATTCATGCAGCGCCTTGTGGCATTCATCGAGAAAGTCAAGATTGATCAGATTGTTTCCAAGCGCCCTGCCCATAAGAAATTCAAGAGAAAGGTAATACACACGCTTTACGTCATTGTCAAAATAGGATCGTTGTGTGGCAATCCAGCGTTCCACGAGACGGTCACGAACGGTATAGGCAATGCTTTTATAAATGTCCAGTTTTGTCGCCGAATAGGTGTCTTTGGACAAAGAACATGTGAGATGATTGGCAAAGGATTTCTGAATCGATTTGATATCAGTGGCAGATATAGTATCGATAAGTTTTTTTAGTGTATTATTCTGGACCATTATGGTGTTACTCCTGGTTAAATACCGTTTAATGAAAAACCGGAAAATAGTTGACCGTTTGAAAGGCTGATGAATAAGAACACTTTACTCTTGCGCACGGACAATTAATTTTGGTAATGTTTGGTCATGACAAACTATTTAGTGTAATACGTAAAATTGTGGCCATCCCCACATTGTAATGGCAATTCATGAATAATTTTTTATGGGCGCTAAAGTTTCTCACCATCATTCCAATTAATAGCGGATCCGGGGAATTGCCCAAGAGCAGTTATGCCGTGTGCTGGTTCCCCATTGTAGGAATTGTCATTGGCGCTATTTTATCAGTTGTTTCTCTGCTTTTGCAAAATGTTTTTCCTCCGTGTATAACAAATGCCTTCATATTAATAACGTATATTGTAATAACCGGAGCGTTGCATCTCGACGGATTTGCTGATACATGTGATGGTATTTATGGCGGATGGAACAAGGAAAAACGGCTGGAAATAATGAAAGACAGCCATATTGGGAGTTATGGCGTTATTGGTTTGATTTGTATTCTCGGACTGAGATATGCCTGCCTTCTGCATACAGGAGAATGCCATGTTTTCTTGAATACAAAAGACATTTCAGCCGGGATATTACCATCATTTGGCGAGCCATACAGTAGAGACGCTTCTTCCGCAGTAGTGACAAAAATTATTGTGCTGTGTTTAATGCCTGCAGTAGGGCGATGGGCGCAGGTGTTTGCCGCCGGAGTATCAAATTATGCAAGAGATGTGCCGGGAACAGGAAGTTTCATCGTGAACGGAACCACGCAAAAACATGTGGCTGTTGCATCCGTTGTTCCCTTTGTTCTTATACTGTATTTATGCCGTTTAAAGGGTCTGGCGGAATGCGCAATAATTGTTGTTTTTACATTATTTATAATCTGGTATATCAAAAGAAAGATTGGCGGTATGACAGGTGACACATTGGGCGCAATCAATGAGGCGGCAGAAATTATTTTCCTCTTAGCACTGTTCGTTGTTTTTTAACGGTTAACCCCATTTCTTGTAAAAATATGGATTTTTATAAAATTCCATAGTGAAGCATTTTCTCTCTGTATTTTTAGGGAATGAAAAGTTGTTTAAGAATAAGAAATTAAAAAAAGAGGTTTTTACAGAGTTCTATGGCTAAGACTATCCTTGTGCTTGGCGGTGCCCGCAGCGGAAAATCTTCATTTGCGGAAACCATGGCGAAACGTTACAAAACAGTTGTGTATGTGGCTACCGCCGAAATCAAGGATGATGAGATGCGTGAACGCATACGGATACATCGGGAACGGAGGCCGTTGTGCTGGCAAACAATTGAATCGCCGTATAATTTGGAAAAAGTCGTTTTCGACCAGAGTAAAAAGGCAGACCTGGTTTTTATAGACTGCATTACCTTATATATTACCAATCTTCTTGTAATGCCGGCAAATCAGGATTCGTCACAGATAATTGATAAAATACATACACTGTGCCGCGTTTGTGAAGAAATAACTTCAGACATTATAATCGTCTCAAACGAAGTCGGACTTGGCATAATGCCGGAAAATGCACTGGCGCGGCATTTTTGCGATATAGCCGGTTCTGCAAACCAAATACTGGCGCAGCACGCAACAGAGGTATATTTCGTAATTTCAGGAATTGCACAAAAGATCAAGTAATGGATATTCAGGAACTCAAAACATCAATAGCGAAGAAGAAAGATTGCCCGGTCTTTGTTGTTTTCGGGAATGAAGAATTCTTTATTAAAGAAGCGGTAACGACAATAAAAGCCGCTTTAATTGCCGATAACGATACCGACCCGGTGGTGATTGAGGTCGGCGGAAATGATACGCCGGCACCGGTCATTTTTAATGAATTAAGAGGACGTTCCTTTTTCCAGAAAAATAAAAAGCTGGTTATTGTAATTAACGCAGACAATTTTGTGGAAAAAAACAAAGATTCATTAGAGAGTTATTTGCAAAAGCCATCAACGCATGCGCATTTGATTTTAATATGTGCCGGATGGGATAAAAGAATAAGGTTGTCAAAATTAGCGGAGAAAACCGGCATTGTCGCAGATTGTCAAAGGATAAAGGAATATCAATTGCCCACCTGGCTTATGTCCCGCGCAAAACATTACAAAAAGACGATGAACCCTAAAGCCGCACAGCGGTTAGCCGGGGACGTCGGAAACAATCTGGCTATATTAGACATGCATCTTGAGAAACTTTCTATTTATAAAGATAATAAAGCTACAATAGACGAATCGGACGTCGATGCATTAGTGACCGCCGACAGGAATAGAACGATATTTGAGCTTACCGACGCAGTTGCCCGGAAAAATTTTCCACAGGCGCTTAAGATTCTCAATCAGATGTTGACACACGGTGAGAATTCAGTGAAAATTATCACATTGCTGGCATGGCAAATCAGGAGGATTTGGAGAGCCAGGCAATTATTGGCGCAGGGAAAAGATGAAAATAGCATTTCTTCTGAGCTTCAAATAGCGCCTTTTTTTAAAAAAAAGTTTTTTGACCAGGTAAGGGATTTTACCGAAAATGACCTTATGAAAAAACATGCCTCCCTGCTTGAATCTGACATACAAAGCAAGACAAGCGCATTCAATAAACAACTATTGCTTGAACTCCTGGTACATAAATTGTGTGCATGATATTTTATGGCCGCGGATTTTTTTTGACACATTAATTCTATTTGCATTAGAAAGGAATTGTTATGAAATTTTTTATTGATACCGCAGATGTAAAAGAGATAAGAGAAGCGCATGACCTTGGAATTCTTGACGGTGTAACGACGAATCCGTCCCTCGTTGCAAAAACAGGCAGACCATTCCGCGAAACGCTTGAAGAAATTTGCTCCATAGTAAAGGGGCCAGTGAGCGCTGAAGCGGTAAGCCTCGATACACAAGGCCTCGTTGATGAAGCTCGTGAGTTATCGAAAATTGCCGAGAATATCGTAGTAAAAATACCCCTGATAAAAGACGGACTTAAGGCAGTGAAAATATTATCTGAAGAAGGAATAAATACGAATGTTACACTTTGTTTCTCTGCCAATCAGGCGCTGTTAGCGGCAAAGGCTGGGGCAACCTACATTAGCCCTTTTGTGGGGAGACTGGACGACATAGGGCATACAGGAATGGACGTCATAGAGGATATACGGGCAATTTATGATAATTATGGGTTTGCGACTGAAATAATTGTGGCAAGTATCCGGAACCCGAATCATGTTCGTGATGCGGCATTAATGGGAGCAGACATATCTACCATCCCTTTTAACGTTTTTAATTTGCTGGTGCAGCATCCGTTAACGGATGCCGGTATAAAAAAGTTTCTTGCCGATTGGGAAAAAGTTCCGAAAAAATAATAGTATAAGCCCGTTTTACCCACTCCCTTAGTCCCCTCCCGAGAAGGGATTTCTCAAATTCCCCTTTTGAAGAGGGGGTAGGGGTGAGTTAACGACATAATGAAAAACTTTGTAACACTTTATCAGGGGGACTCAATTGATGATTTTAACAGGCAAACAATAGATAAAAATTCAAAACGCTGTTTGCTATTTCCTGGAGTGCCGCGCATTGTTTAACTTTACAAAAAACAAACTCATTATATTTTTGCTCATCTTTTCGTTCCTGCCGTTATTTATCATGCGTCTTGTTGTTTATCCCATTGCTTTCAATGCATTAAGGGATGAAATTATTCGTAATTTGAGGCTTGCGGTAAATAAACAGGCTGAATTAATTGCAGCATGGATGGAAGGCCGCTTATCAAATGCCAGGTACATCGCAAATAATCCGTTCTTGATTCAAGCAATGCAAAAAACAGGGAATGCGCTTACCATAGAAGTTAACGAATATTTTAAATCCATTTGCAGCGATTTTGGCTATAAAGAGATTTTTTACGCTGACCGTAACGGAAAAATTTTATTTGCATCCAACAAGGCACTGTACGGTGAAAATATATTGGAACAGGATTACTATCGCAGGGCAATTGCCGGGGCATTTTTTGTATCGAATATACAATCCTCCCTGGAACTCACCGGCAATGTTGCCGGATTCCAGGAGGCAGATACACCGGCAATGATCATGTCCTTGCCGGTAAAAAACGCCCCGGATGCAATTTTAGGGGTGCTGGCTGTGTGTGTGGATGTTGCCGAAATTGACAGGGTGATGAAAAGTGTTCATTTCGGGAAAACGGGAGAAGCATACCTGATAAATAAAAACGGATATATGTTAACTACCTCAAGGTTCACTGATGAATTACTTCAGGCTGACCGTATCAAAAAAAGGGCATCATTGGAGTTAAAAATTGTTGATCCTTACACAAAAAAGCCGACAAAAGGAGCGCTTGAATGTATTAACGGCGGGGAAGGCTATGATGCGCATGGTTATCCTGATTACAGGGGAGTACGGGTACTTGGCTTTTGGCATTGGATGCCGGATTACGATTGGGGAGTAATCGCGGAGATAGACGTTAATGAGGGGTATGGAAAACTTTATACACTGCGTGATTCTGTCATGTTTGTTTTTGCATTTTTAGCAATGGGGATTGTTATTGTTGTTTTTCTTCTTGTAAAGAAGGTGACCCTGCCTTACCGTTAAAATATTTTTTCGCGGAGGCTGTTTAGCATTCTCACTCTTATGATTTCAGAATAATATTTCTCGATGTACCTTTCCATTTTAGCCCTGTGTGTTTTCATTGCACATTCGATTTCTTTCGGTTTTGCGTAAAAGCAGTACCAGCTAAGAAAATTTTGTTTTTCCATTTCATCATCTGTTATCATCATAATTACCTCCTGACTTTCTGTTTTTCTCCCCTATCCAGTTAAATAGCAATAATAATGCCAAATATGAATTTATTAAAGGATATTGTACTAAGTTGCGTATTACCATAACAATGTGACTATTACAAATAACCGTTTTATTTTTTTTGGTGTTATTTTTTTATAATTAAAAATGCAAAACCTGCACATTTTTCCCACACACACGTGGAGATATGTTCGCCTTTAAACTTTGCTCTACTATGAAAAGTATTGTAACACTTTAATCTTTTGAAACTGGAAATTGTCATTTGTAGTGCGACGAGGTTCGTCGCACTACATGTGAATTTAGTGGGCTTAGATTTCAAGTGAGGAAGGAACGAGCAGCAACCGTTTAATATATAGCAAATGCTTCGCCCCTGTTTTTGACTATACGTGTGAAACTTGTTGAAAAACAGTATTTATTTCCAAAAGCTTCGTTAAAAGAAAAGAGGAATGAGGCGTTGATTACAAAAAAAGTGCAAAGAAGTTTATTTGATACAGTCCGTGATGATACAAAAAAATCACCCTTGGCAGACAGGATGAGGCCGCGAAATCTCAGTGAATTTGTGGGACAGGAACATCTCGTGGGGGAGGGCAAGATTCTGAGAAGTTTTATCGAAAATAAAGAACTTGTTTCATTAATCTTTTGGGGTCCTCCGGGTGTTGGGAAGACAACGCTTGCCTTGATTATTGCAAACGCGATGAATGCTCATTTTATCACATTTTCAGCGGTACTCTCCGGTGTAAAAGAAATACGGGCGGTTATTGAGGAAGCAAAGGAACAGCTTAAATTCAATGGCAAAAGGACGGTTCTTTTCGTGGATGAAATTCATCGGTTTAACAAAGCCCAGCAGGATTCTTTTTTACATCATGTGGAGGATGGTACTATTACTTTAATAGGTGCGACAACGGAAAATCCCTCCTTTGAGGTCAATTCACCTCTCTTGTCACGATGTAAGGTACTTGTTTTAGAACCGCTCAGAAAGAGCCATATCACTGCTATTTTGTTGAATGCCTTGTCGGATAGAGAAAGTGGTTTGGGCGGTCAGAAGATAGAAATACCGCAAGACGTCATTGACTTTATAGCGGAGTTCTCACATGGTGAGGCAAGAGCGGCGCTGAATACCCTGGAAACTGCCATTATGCTTGTTCGTCCAAACGAAAAAGACATTCGCCCTGTCACCATGGAAATTGCCATGGAGGCAATGCAGCGAAAGGCATTACTCTATGACAAGGGGGGAGAAGAGCATTACAACGTGATTTCCGCTTTCATAAAGTCAATGAGGGGAAGCGACCCTGACGCCGCACTCTATTGGTTGGCGCGTATGCTGGAGGCGGGGGAAGACCCTCTCTTTATTGTGCGGAGAATGGTCATATTTGCAGCGGAAGATATCGGCAATGCCGACCCGGCCGCTCTTCAATTAGCCGTATCGGTAAAAGATGCGTTTCATTTTGTAGGTATGCCTGAAGGATGGATACCGCTCGCGCAGGGGGTCACCTATCTTGCCTGTGCGCCGAAAAGTAATGCGTCGTATATGGCATATTTAGCAGCGATAAAAGATGTAAGAGAAAGAGGGGCATTGCCTGCACCAATGCATGTAAGAAATGCGCCTACCACTCTTATGAAGGGGATGGGATACGGCAAGGATTATAAATATCCACACAGTTTCGGTGGATATGTTGAACAGTCGTATCTGCCAAAAGAATTGGATAGTAAGGAATATTACCATCCGACGCAGAATGGATTTGATGCAGAAATCAGGAAACGACTTTCCTTTTATAAGAGTAAGCGAAAAGGTCTGGAGGATGAATAGTCTATGTCCGCATTTTTTTCGCTTTGGTGATAAACAATCCGGATCCCTTTTTTCTTCTTTTAAAACTCGTTAATAATATTTCCGCTTCGCGAAAAGGGAGTGTTACAAAAGAATATTTATCAAGAATCTGCACGTCCCGTATTTTTTCACTCGCGATATTTGATATATCCTTGATGTATGTCACTAATTTTTTGTGTGTTAATCCTTCCTGTTTCCCCTGCGTTACAAAGAGCCTTGTTTTCCCTTTCTTGTCAACTACCGCCTCTTCTATTTCAACATAGCGTTTTTCATTAAGTTCATCAGGAAAGGAATACTGCAGTAATGCTGATATGATATCTTCTGGTTTCTTATGTTCGGTCAATTCTTTTGCCATTTCAATGTAGCAATTATGGGCATTTAAATCCACAATTTCATTAATATGGTCTTTTATTTTAAGTTTTTTTGTCCGTATAATATCCTCGATCTTTGGAAGTTTTTCCTTGCGAATGTCCGTCTTTGCCGCTTTTTGTATAAATTGCAGTTTCCTGTATTCTTCCGGGGTTATAAATGTTATAGCAATTCCCCCTTTCCCCGCGCGGCCGGTGCGCCCAATCCTGTGGACATATGATTCTGGGTCCTGCGGAAGGGAATAATTTATTACATGGGAAAGGTTGTGAATGTCTAATCCCCGCGCCGCCACATCAGTTGCGATAAGTATGTTGATCTGGCGTTTTTTAAATTTGGCAAGGATCTTTTCCCTCAGGCTTTGAGATATATCGCCGTGCAATGCGTCCGCATCGTAACCGCGTTCAATCAGATGGCTGGCAACGGCGTCAACATCAATTTTTGTACGGCAGAAAACAAGGCCGTAAAAATCCTTCTCGATATCTATTATCCTGCAAAGCGCTTCAAATTTATCCGCCGCAAATACCTCAAAATAAATCTGATCTGTCTGACTTACGGTAAGTTGTCCGGCGTTGACCTTCTGCACGTCAAAGTCTCGCATATAATTTTTGGCTATTTGCATTATTTCAAAGGGCATAGTAGCAGAAAACAGCAATGTCCTTTTTTCATGTCCCGTGTTTTCCATGATTTCTCTGACATCATCAATAAAACCCATATTCAGCATTTCATCCGCTTCATCAAGGACAAGAAACGATATTTTGCCGATCTTTAATGTGCCCCGCTTCAGATGATCAAGGACACGGCCTGGCGTGCCGACAACAATATCAATCCCCTTTTTAAGGCTTCTTAGCTGTAATTCCATGGATTGCCTTCCGTATATGGGAACAATGCTCAATCTTTTCTTTCCCTTCAGCGAATTGAGTTCTTCTGCCACCTGAATTGCCAATTCTCGTGTTGGAGTGAGTACAAGCGCCTGAACATTTTTTGATTTTTCCGGCAGGAGTTCAAGAACGGGAAGGCCGAATGCCGCTGTTTTGCCAGTACCCGTCTGCGCCTGCCCCACGATATCTTTAGTTCCGCTCAGTATTGCCGGTATGGTTTTTTGCTGAATTGGCGTAGGTTCTTCGTACCCCTTTTCCTTTAACACCTTTAGTGTTGATTCTGACAGTCCTAAACTTTCAAATGATTCCATAGATTATTTCTATCCTTACATTATTTAAATAGGTATAAAATTTGTAACTATCACAAATGATACACGTTATCTGCTACTTTAACAATAACAATCTCCATAATAAAGACATCAACTATACAAAAATTGCATTGATCCGGCGACCTGTTTTCCTCTTTTTTATCGGTGCTACAAATAGAGAAAACATTGCTTTTTTATCAAAAATCTTAAACCGTCTTGTCTATCTTCTTTTACCCCCCATTTGTCCATTCTTTGTGTAAGAGGGTCGCGGGGTTGCTATACTGTAGGAGTTCACAAAATGTGATTCCAGAAATGCTATAATTATTTATGTTGGCAGAAGTTAAATTTTTCCTTAGAAATCCCTATTTGTGAACTATTACAGTATACATCTGATCACAATTTTACAAAAAAGGGCCCGAGAAAATAAGGGAAGGGGCTTGGACTTTTTTTATTAACGGTGGCAGAAAAACCACAGAAAGAAAATCTGTTAGAGTATTTTATCATAAAACAATTGTTGATAACATGTCGGTATAGTGCTAGTATTACGTTTTTAAATAATATGGTAAGTATAATATTATAGATAAGATAAATGTTTTTTTACTTATTTATTAATAATGTTTATAATAAGTAAATTACAATAACTATTCAGCGTAATTTATTAAACTACCGGAGATCAGAGCGCAACTCGTTCCCAAACAGATACTTCACTATGTTCAGTACAAAGTTTGGGAACGAGCCGTGTATCGTTTACGCTGAATAGTTACGTGATTCCCTTTGAAAAGTGCTGATAATATGTCTGTGTAGAGGAGTGATGGTTGGTGTATGGTTAGTCATTATCTCTTGATCTCTTGAAAAGCTGCTTCTATCGAGAACCAATGTTTCTATATCCTCAATATCTTTTGGTGAGAGGTCATCGTATACCAGAAAGGCAAGCGAAAGGATATCTGTCGGTTCTTAGTTGTTATCTTTAATGATAAGGGAGACCTTTTTTGGTAAAATGAGTAAAAAACAGATCAGCTTACGGGTAAAAATGACAGGTTATCGCAAAAAAATCAAATGTTTTGTAATACTTTAATTTTTTGAAAAATACGTTCACGTATAGGAATTTCAATGTGCATAATGTAAGAGACGCATTGCATGCATCTGGAAACTGCTGCACGTAATAAAAATGTTGACACAACAGATAGACGCATGCAATGCGTCTATCTGATTTAATGCGTTAATCCTGAAGTAATGTTAACCCCATACTGCAAGCTGTGATAAGGCGGTTAAGGTTAAATACATGGGGAACGACGATTGGTTTTGCGACAAAATTCTTTGAATTTCCGCGCTCAATCCCTTCCGCCATTCTAAGTATTTTCGCGGGAAAGGCTGTTTTTTTTTCAGCATATTAAACAAATAATTAATCCTTGACTCCACCATTAATTGCGCCAATTTTGTATTGTCATGCACATATTTCCCAATCAAATTCAATATTATTTTTTTATTTTTGTAAAATGTTTCTATCAACTCCACAACGTGGGGAATATCGGTAATAGTTTTTTTATTAAAAAAATCAATTATCGCATCCGGAAATGCAAGAAGATCTTCATCTTTACCAATAACAAGGCATGCGTTATTATCAATAGCGTGTATTTTGTCATCACTGGTAAATAATATGTTTCCCAGGTGTCTGTCGCTGTTGCCAATTATAAAATCGAAGATTAGCAATCGTTGGTAATCCTCTCTTTCTTTACGGGTCATTTTATCTATTTGATATCCGTCTTTCGCATTTTTTACCCATTCCTGAATGGAACCGTTATATCGTATATTGTTAATGGTATCGTCAATTACCATCGTTTTCGGGACTAATCCAAGTCCTACTATGGTGTCAATTTTATAAACAATAGTTTCCCTGATAGGAGTATCCGGGTTATCAGCCATCCAGTAGTGCCGGATATCGCATTTAAACATTGCGATACTTCCATCTCTAAAAGTTATTTTCTCAGGTCCGCGGGGACCGCCCATCCATCGTTCGCATTCCACGTTTTCTATTTCTTTATCTTTTATGCTACCGAAGATATCACGTTCCAGCTCGTTTTTAGAAAAATTATCAGTATGTTTGTGAGAATCCATAGACTTTAACCTCCTAACCGTAATGCATTTTCTCCAGGCAGTCCAGCCTTATAAATTTTTTCCATTGCAGAGATAATATTGTATTTGACCCGCTTGATATGTACGGTTTTTTGTTCGGTGTTGTAAATAGCGTAAGATGCCCTCAAATCCCAATCGCGCGGCTGTCCAACACTCCCCACGTTTATGAGTGCCTTTTCTACATTATTCAAATCAAAGACATGTCCTTTATCCAACCGGACAGAACTCTCGTTTAGAAATAATGCCGAGGGCACATGGGTATGACCGTAAAAGCAAACAGATGTATTTAGTTTATCAAAACTCAATTGAGCGTCTGCGAGGGTTGTTATGTAGTCAAAGAATTCCGGCCTGTTTAAAGAAGCATGCACAAGGGTAATGTCGTTCCATTTCTCAATCAGGGGCAAATTTTTCAAATAATCTTTATAACTTTGTGAAAGTTGGTTTGACGTCCATATGGCCGCTTCTTTTGCGGATTTATTGAAATAACTTACGGGGAATTTCCCTACCACCGCACAGTCGTGATTGCCTGCAACGGTTTTACAACGTAGTTGTTGTACTAATTCAATGCACAAAATTGGTTCTGCGGCATAACCAACAATATCGCCTACGCAGAATATTTCATCGACACGTTCTTTTCGTATTTCATCTGCAACGGCAGTAAACGCCTCATAATTACTGTGTATATCACCTATTATTGCATAAATCAATGATCACTCCCTTGTATCTTAGTCGCACTATCGAGTAGACCTTCTTCCTTATCGCACAACTTTTTTTGGTGCGGCGAATCCCGTCACACTAAATTGTTGGAATTTTTTAAAATACTAAATTGTTACGAATTTTATTGTTCTTCTTTTGAAGACCTTATTTGTTTGACTATATATAATGACAGGGCCAGACCTTATCTATTGACAACTTCAGTATGATTTGTCTGGTTATCTACATTACAAACTCAATAATAGCTGTTGCCTGCTTTAAGCTGGCAGTAATTGACACTATGTGTCATCCTTTTATGGTTTGTATACCAGAGGATACTTTTCTGGATTTTCCAGAGAGTCTATTTCCAGATCGATGTCCAGGTCAGGCCAATGTAAATGCGAGTCGTGGATGAGCTGTACATTCTGAATCTCCCTCATTTTTGCATCTTGAAACCAAGGGTACTCTTAGTAAGTCAAAAAATACTCCTTCCCATCTGTATATAGCCAAATACCGACTGTATATAGCCAAATATCGAAATTGGATATATTTACAATTTCGGCTTTCAAAAATGCTTCTTCCACTTTTTTGCAAGGTCGTTTTTTTCTCCTCAATGATTTTTTGTATTTCCTGTCTCGAAAATAAGACTACAAAAAATAACTCAAGCACAGGTGCCGCAATATGATATGGCTATAAAACCATTTTCATCGTTTCCGGGTGTTGCTGATGCAACATGATGACTGATGACTTATTTTGTCATTACAAGGGTATCCGCTTGTCATTGCAGGGGTCTCAGCTTGTCATTGCGAGGGTATTTTCCGAAGCAATCTCATAAACCGTCATAGAGATCTTCCATCCCGCATTCATTCCAGTAATTAATTCTATTTTTTTAGCCCTTGAGCCACCCTTAATTTGCTTTTCTCGCGATATGGCGTTTCTTACGTCACGAAATATCTCGTAGTATACTGATTGCTTCGGAAAATACCCTCGCAATGACAAGCAGAAAAAGACCCTTGCGATGACAAGCCGGGCCTCCTGCAATGACAAGCTGATACCTTTTGGATGGCCCTATACATTAGAACCGGTACAGAAACAGAAATGCCAGATGTTCCCAACTCGAAAGTAAGACTGCAAAAAATAGCTTAAGTACAGATACTACAAGATGATAGGGTTATAAAACCATTTTCATCTTTCATCGTTTCTGGGTGTTGCAAATGAAACATGATGACTGCTTTGTAGATAGTCCATAATGCCTTGCAAGTGAAACCAGTGATTCTCACCAGAATTTTGTTTCTCCGTCGAGATATTGAAAATGTATGTGGAGACTGGATTCTTCTCCCGAAAAGAAACAAAAATGATAGTTCTTATGCCGAAATACGGAGGGACTTACCTCCTTACTCTTTCATGGTAAAATGTTTAGCTTAATAATTACTATTCCTCGTCCACATAATCAATCTATCAATCTTTTGCCAAAAAGTTAAGTCTTTTTTCTTAGTCTTAACCTCGGCAGCCTTCGTTCCTGTTGCTATAAGTCAAACAAATCGTAACACTTTGGTTTTTTGGAAAAGTAGGGGCGAAGCATTTGCCCGTTTGGGTATGAACTTATTTATAACAATTTATGGTAAATGCTTCGCCCCTACACTATGCGGCAAACATTGCCAATATTGGAATTTTTAAAAAAAATAAAGTGTTACAAAAAAGTAGCAAATGAAGTGAATGGTAGGAAGTGAATGGTAGTATTCCCATGGATTACCCATTGAGAATTATCTCAACCGATTTTAGGGTAGTTTTGTGTTGTTTATGTTTTTTGCTGTGTTTGTGAAAAATTTCTGTATATTTGATAAGACCTCTTCCCATTTCTTTTCTGCATAAAATTCATAGAATGATGTTTGCTCATCCTCAGCAACCCAGTTTTTCGTAAACGCCGCAAATTCGCCATTATGCATGTGCAAAAACTCCCGCAACTTCAAATCAATGTTTTTATCATAGTCCAGGAACCACTGTACAAAATGGTTCCATGATTTTGTTTCCTTTTTAATCCACATGCGCCAAACTTCCACAGGACAGTTCCAGTCCATTTTATCCCTGAATACAAGTTTGACAATGTTAAACAAGTCATCTGATATTTTTGATTCGTCAACTTTAATTATTTTCATAACAATTTTTTTCTCAAGAATTATTTCTAAAATTGTTCGTATTGTTTTTATTACAAAGTACCCATTCCTGCAAAACAATGCCCCATTTCCTATGTGTGAGAGCTTCTTATCTTCACAATTAAACAAATAGTATGCCAGCACGAGAAAGGGTTTTTTGTATTAAATATAACTATTTATATTACAACCATTAACGCTAATTATTTGATAATTAATAAATAAAATACCCAAGGAAATGAAACGAATAAAGGATGCCGCTTTGCAATATCTGCAATCAACGCATAAGAATACGTTTATCAAATACTTACATACTTTATAGATATATGATGGAAAACGTATGCCTTTGATTAAATACACACAAACAAAGTATTCGCGCCTAACCCTATGCATATTTTATTTAATTTTTTGCCTATGCAAATTTTGCATTTTTGGTAACAATTTGTAACACTTTAGTTTTTTTTGAAAAAGTAGGGGCGAAGTATTTGCAATAAATTGGCATAAATGCGTTCATGCCCAAACTGGCAAATGCTTCGTCCCCTGCACTTTTTTTTGATTACCTTGACAAAAAGTTAAATGATTTTTATAATCGTAACGTTCCTGAATGTGAAGAATTAGAGCAAATGTGTCTGTTTTTTTAACGGTAAACGAGTATTGCGTGTTTGATTAAAAATATGTCTCCTGCCAACAGTTTTTGGTTTCCACTCCCCCTCTTATTTATATTCAACACGTAAAGGGGCATTTCATTCCATTACCACGGTAATTATCTTTATTGCTGCGGTTTTTGCTATTTTTTACAACAAATTTTATTATGAATAAACTATTCCAGAAAATAAAAATCGGACGTATGCAGGTAAAAAACAGGCTTTTCATGTCTGCCATGGACTTGGGTTTTACTACTGACGGCGGTATTAATGACCGCATCATTCAGTTCTATATTGAAAGGGCAAAGGGGGGGGTTGGCCTTATTGTTGTGGGCGGTTGTTATCCCGAAATGAATGGCAAGGTGTGGAAGAGCATTATAGGGCTTGACAAAGATGAATTTATTCCCGGACTCAAAAAACTGACCGACGCTGTTCACGCTTATGGAACGTGCGTTGCCGCTCAATTGCTTCACGGGGGAAGGAGCGCCTCTTCATTTTTCACGAAAATGAAACCCGTTGCCCCGTCGCAATTGGCACACAGAAATATCAGACAGGAACCTCATGCATTGACAATAACGGAAATAAAAAAGGTTATTGACGGATACGTGAGCGCAACGATCAGGGCAAAGAAATCGGGGTTTGACGCAGTGGAGCTTCATGGCGGTATGGGATATCTCATTAATCAGTTTTTTTCCCCTGCGACGAATAAACGTGATGATGAATACGGTGGAAGTCTGGAAAACAGAGCGAGGTTTGCGAAGGAATTGGTAATTGCAATAAAGGAAGAGGCAGGGGGGGATTATCCCGTTATTTTCAGGTTATCCGGGGAGGATTTCGTGGAAGACGGCATCAGGATCAACGATTCTGTTGAAATAGCTGGAATATTAGAAAAGGCGGGGGCTGATGCGTTTAATGTATCTCCCGGCTGGCATGAAAGCAGGATACCTATCATGTCAATGGTAATTCCCAGGATGACATATGTCTTATTCTCTGAAAAAATTAAGGCACACGTCAATGTGCCGGTGATTTCTTCCGTCAGGATTAACGATCTTTCACTGGCGGAAGAAATACTTGATAATGACCGTGCAGATGCTGTGTCTGTTGGCAGGCCGCTTATTGCAGACCCGGAGTTGCCCAACAAATATCAACAGGGACGTTATGATGATATCAGGACGTGTATTGCCTGCAATCAGGGGTGTTTTGATTCGCTGCTCAATTTTAAGGCCGTTTCCTGCATTTACAATGCAATGGCCGGGCATGAGGGTGAATATGCGGTAACAAAGGCGGAAAGTATAAAAAAAGTTATTATAGTAGGAGGCGGGCCTGCAGGCATGGAAGCTGCCCGTATTCTGGCATTACGGGGACATGATGTTTCTTTGTATGAAAAAAAAGATATCCTTGGGGGACAATTGCAATATGCCTGTATTCCTCCGGGACGTAATGAGGTGCGAAATATTATACACTATCTCAAAAAACAGTTGAAAAAACTGCATGTCAAAATACATACGGGCGTTGAAGTTGATAGTGTTTTTATTGAAAAAGAGAATCCAGATGTCGTTATTCTCGCAACCGGGGGGGTGCCAATCTTGCCTGATCTGCCGGGCATTAACTCAAAAAACGTTTGCCTTGCAAGTAGTGTTTTGGAGGGAAAGACGCCGCTGGGAAGCAATGTAGTAATTATCGGGGGGACTGTTGGTAGCGAGGTTGCGCTCTATGCGGCTAAACAGGGGGCAATGAGCCCGGAGGTTGCCTGTTTTTTGCTGAAACATAAAGTGATTAATGCGGATGAGGCAGTGGAATGTACATCTCATGGAAACAGAAATATCACACTATTGGAGATGAAACGGAAGGTCGGGGGCGGGTTTGGCGTTTCAACGCGATGGATTATGCTCAATGAGCTTAAAGATGCCGGGATACTCGCCGAAACGGGAGTAAAGGTAAAAAGAATTGTTGACGACCATGAGGGTAGTGGCATTGTGTATGAAAAAGACGGGCAGGAGCATTTCATAAAGGCGGATACCATAATTGTTGCGGCAGGTTATCGTCCTAACGCGGAGCTGCAGGATGAAATATCCCGTAAATTTTCAGAGAGTTACAGCATAGGCGACTGTGTTAAGGTGCGAACGGCATTAGAGGCTATTCATGAAGGATTTCAGGTAGCGCTGAAAATATAAGCCTTTTCGGAAGAATACTATGATGGAAGAATATTCTCCTTTTAAACCCAGGTTTCCTGTGCCAGCGGTGTTACACGTTTTTAAACAAACCAAATTTTGTAAGTATGTTAAGTTTATATGTTTAATAGAAAATCAAACAGGTAAATAACCGGGCTATTATTATGAAAGACATCCGTATGAATCGTGGAGATACCTCAGGGTACGACCACATTGAATTTGAAGAAATAAAAGCGAAAAATGGCAAGGCGATCGGCATTATTTACATGAAAAAACCGCCAAGAAATTCTATTGGTTCATGGTTGTTGGATGCTATTTACGACAAGATGGATCAATATGAAGGGGACGACTCTATCGGAGCGATTATTATTGCAAGCAGGATTCGTGGGGTTTTTAGCGACGGGGCAGATCGTGACGAGCTGTTTGGGTCATGGATTTCCGGTCTTGTAGCGGAGAAAAATTACGAAAGATTCCGCAAGGCGCATGAAATATTTGTTGAAATAGAGAATTGCAAGAAACCCGTTCTTGCCGCGATAAATGGCGTTACCATTGGTGCAGGGCTGGAGCTGGCAATGTTGTGCGACCTGCGTATTGCGTCTGATATATCCTTTTACAGTCTGCCGGAAGCCAAACCGGAGCTTGGAATTATTCCGGGTTTGGGCGCTACTCAAAGACTCCCGAGATTGGTTGGGGTAGCGCGTGCAAAGGAGATGTTGTTCCTTGGAAAACTGATACGGGCTGATACTGCGCTGGAATGGGGGCTTATTAATCAGATCGTGCCTCATAAGGATGTTTTAAAACATACGATTGAAATTGCAAAAACTTTGCTGGAACGGGATGCAAGGGTGTTGAAGGAAATGAAAAAATGTATCAACTACGCAATGGAAAACGATCTTCAGAAAGGAATCGAATATGAGGTAAGGCTCTTCGCAGAAATGATGCGGTTGAAACTTGTTGGAAAGGGCTGCTGACTACAAGTTAATTATTACTAAGACGTCAGGCGTGGGTGTGTTTGAGGATTACTGAAATCTTCGTGATTATTTGTGTGAAGATGCAGTCAATAAAATACCCGGCAAGTATCAATTAATCTTAAATTTAGTAATAGTATCGATATTGCCTTTTATTTCTTTCACTTCGTTTATTTCTTCTTCAACGTTTTTAAAGCCCTTCCTGAACTCAGCAATACTTCTTCCGACATTTTTCATAATGCCAGGCAGTCTTTTGCCAAATATGAGAAAAGCAATTAACGCGATTATAATCCACTCCCAACCACCTGGTATGGAAAACATAAAGCAGTCCTTTCTTCTTTTTTATTTTTTCCTGGCAATGATATAATCTGCCAGTTCAATAAGCGCTGTCTTGTATTGAGAATCGGGAAGCGGTGCAATCACATCCTGCGCCTGTTTAACAATGCTTCTTGCCCTGTCAAATGCGTACTCTACGGCATCGTGTTCGGTAAGCAACTCTACGATGGCGTCCTTTTTTTCATCTAAATGACCTTTAAAGATCAACTCCTTTGTTGATTCCCTCTTGCTTACGGGGAGTTGATGCACCAGCCGGATAAGCGGTAAGGTGAGTTTCCCTTTTTTAATATCCGTATTCAGCGATTTGCCAACCTCATCTTCATCTCCCATAAAATCAAGGCAATCATCTATTATCTGAAAGGCGGTACCGATTTTTAAGCCGTAATTTGACATCATCTCCGAAAGCTTATGGTTTGCCCCGGCAAAGGTGGCGCCTAAACGGCAACTTGTGGCGCACAATGAAGCGGTTTTCTTTTCGATAATATCAATATAATCTTCTTCACTAAGCCCCACATCATAGCGTCTTTTCAACTGAATCAACTCGCCTTCGCACATCGTATTTACCGTTTGAGAAAGCAGCAGAGTTGCTATTTGAGAATCAAGGGCGGAAAGGATGGTAAAGCCGCGCGAAAACAAATAATCACCAAACAGAATGGATATTTCACGTCCCCACTTTGAATTCATACTTTCGACATGCCTTCTCATGGCAGCCTCATCGATGATATCATCGTGCACCAATGTCGCGGTATGCACCATTTCCACAACAACAGCAAGGTCTATGTGCTGAGGTGCCGTATCGCTTATACATTTGCCTGAAAGCAGCGTTAAGGCGGGCCGCAGCCTTTTTCCTTTATATTTACTTATATGTACAACGAGGTCTGCCAGTGAGTTATTCTGTGGTTGTAATTCTTTGTAAAACCGGGCTTCTACCTCATCCATGAGTGGTTCGATTGAAGCGAAAATATCCTCTGTTTCCAAAACAAAATCTCTCCTAAATATCGGCTTCTATTAATAGTAAAGCGAAGCGATATGTTATCAGGCAATATTTAAAAAGTCAAACCTCTTTTCTTCCTTAATTTACAGATTTCGCTGTATACATCGTCAGGGGTTATTGAGTGAATGCACGTAACATGTTCACACCTGCGTTTTTCACAAGGACTGCAATGAATGTCTTTTCTCACCACCGACGCATTCTCATCAAAGGGTGCGTAAACAACCGGGTCCTTTGGCCCGAAAACTGCTATTGTAGGAATCCCAAGGCATGATGCAAGATGGGTAGGCCCGGTATCCCCTCCAATATAAATATCCGCACGTTGCAATAACGCAACCAACTGTTTCACCGATGCGGTCTTGCATGCAATTATCGCCGGGAAATGCATGTGCGACCGGATATCCTCTGCAATGTTATATTCCGGGCCGCTCCACGTAAAAATCACTGCATATCCGAAATCTTCTATCAATTTGTCTGACAAACGCGCATATTTTTCCGTCGGCCATCTCTTGTATTTGCCAAACAGGCTTGTTCCCGGATGAATAATCGCCATGGATTTCTGACCCAAATGGTTTTTGAGGATAAAATCGTCAATATAATTATTGTCTTGTTCCGGAACAGAAAACACCGGTTTTTTATAATATGCTTCGATGCCCAATCCCTGAACGAGCGACAGGTATTTTTCAATTCTGTGCATGGTTTTTTGCCGCGGAGTAATATGCACATTCGTAAAAATATAATTGAATTCTTTACAATATCCCATGGAAAACCCCACCCGTATTTTTGCGGCGCTTAGATATCCCAAAAGGCCGCTTTTAAAATTACCATGAAAATCCAATACAATATCATACCTTTTCATGTTTAATTGTTTAAAAAAGGCAAACATTTCTGAAATGAATTGAAAATACCGTTCCGGACGCAATAACCATGATTGCCATCGCTTCCGGGGGAAGACAAGCACTTCATCCACTTCGGGAACCATTTCAACCAAATCCTTAATATTATCCTCAACAAGCCATGTAATTTTGCTGGTGGGCAATGCTTCTCTTACATTTTTTACGGCAGGAATCACGTGAATAATATCACCCATAGCACCCAGGCGAACAATTAAAATATTTTTCTGGTTGATGCTGTTTTTCCCTATTTTCATATTTGAAAACCCTATCTCCGTCCTTTTACGATATTTTCTGCGGCAGTTCATCTTTCGGGTTAATGTACCCGCCGAAATGTGTATTTGCAACTCCAATTTAACCCGTTATACGCCACCGTTTATCACAATGCAGGAATAGCAACTTTGCGTTTGTATTCATGGAATTCGTGATATATAATGAAACACCCATGCAGACTTCTATAAGATTTACGAATTACGATTTGGGATTTGGGATTTGGGATTTAAATCGTACCTCGCAAATCGTAATTCGTACATCATAATCGATGGTTTAAATCACCCCTTTTTTCACTAAGCTTTACCCCGACAGTATATGAACTGTATGCCGCATACAACAAAAATACCCCCGCATTTTTCCATAATGAGAAGCAATAAGACTATCATATGTGTAAAAGAAGATTATAAAGAATTTATTGCAGACATAATTTCCCCTCCATTGGTGTCAGAAGCAGGCAATCAGGATTCTTTTCAAATAAAGCAGGGAAGGGGCCGCTATCCGACCATTCCTATTAAAAAAAACGGCGGTGAAAGACTCATTGTCAGAAACTATAAACATGGCGGTATGTTGGGCAGGCTTTTAGGAAATGTATTCTTTTTCGGCGACCGGCCATTAAATGAAATCTATGTACATGAAGTTGCCCGAAAAAACGGCATAACCTCCGCGGAAGCCATCGCCGTAACAAAAAAAAAGAGATGGGGCATTTTTTATTCGGCCAATTTCATATCGAAGGAGATTGCAGGCGCCGTTGATTTAATAGACTTTCTCAATGAACAACCTGCAGTAGATGTCCACTCAAAAAAATCTGTTATTTTTACCCTGGCAAAATTGATAAGAAAAATGCATGACGCGGGAATATACCATGCGGACTTACATTTAAAAAATATGCTCTTAAAGAAGATTTCCGGGGGAACATTTGAAGCGTACATAATTGATTTGGACAAATCAACGGTTTGGCGTCAATTAACTATCGGTAAAAGAATGAAGAATTTGCTGCGATTAGACCGTTCCCTTGAAAAATATTATTGGCTGCAAGGTAAAAAAACAGAAAAGCCGCTTTCCCATGTATCAAAAACAGACAGGATACGATTTTTCAAAGCATACATGACGACCGACCCGGCGATAGACAGAGATTGGAAGGTATACATTCACCGCTATTATTCGCCGTACACGTTTCACAAATTTTGGTGGCATTTTTCGGGGTTGTCCTAAAACATTTTTTAAAAAAGGTTCTTCCATGTTCATGATAAATATAATAAGTCCGGTTATTTCATATTTTATTGGGAGCATTCCGTTTGGGTTTATTATTGCCAGGGTGGCAAAAGGCATCGACATTCGTGAGGCAGGAAGCGGCAATCCTGGAGCAACCAACGTGTGGCGGGTAATGGGGAAAAAGTATGGGATACTGGTTTTCATTCTTGACATGATGAAGGGTTTTCTTCCGGTTTTAATTTTTGATTACGTGACGTCAGGACAAAGCCGCAGCTTATATGCTATATTGTGCGGCACCGGTGTTATATTGGGGCATACCTTTCCGGTCTTTTTAGGTTTTAAAGGAGGCAAGGCCGCCGCAACCGGGTGCGGTGTATTTCTGTGGTTAGCTCCCTTACCTCTGTTCATTTCAGTAGCCGCATGGTTATTAACCACTTTTATTTCACGCTACGTATCATTAGGGTCAATGGTCAGTACCGTTGTATTGGTAATCAGTATAATACTGTTAAATAACGAACCCTTCGGCAGCGGGTTGTCTTTAACATTATTTTCCATCTTTATCTCATTATTTCTCATTTTCCGGCACAAATCCAATATCAAACGCATCATCAACGGCACAGAAAATAAAATCGGCAGAAAGACAAAAAACTAAGCTGGCATAGCCAGAACCGAACAAGCACGAAATACGAAAGAGGAACCACAGATTTCAGTAGAGTAGAAACAGACGACGAGAACTTAGGCAGAAGTTTGTTTTCTCTGTTTGCTGGCTGGTTTCCCGCCAGTGCCACCATATCTCCGCCATATACTTATCACCTGCCCCTCGTCAAACCGTGCATGCGATTTTCCCGCACACGGCTTTCCGACAGCCTTCTTAAGCTTTCACAGGTTGTCTGAATTGAAAAATATAATCTCTTAGAGGAAAGCGATTGAATGTATAAGTATGCAATTGAAATATTCTATAGTGAAGAGGACGAGGGATATATTGCTGTAGTGCCGGAATTGTCTGAATGTTCGGCTTTTGGTGAAACGGAAGAAGAAGCCCTGGAAGAAGTTAAAACAGCCAGGTACCTCTGGCTGGAAACGGCAAAGAAGGAACGGAGAAAAATACCAAAACCTCAAGGGAGGGAAATGCTTAAAGCTGTTTATAAAGATATTCTTTTGTCCAAAACACCCTCGGCAAACAAATGAATATCACGGTAACACTTTAGTTTTTTGAAAAATTACAATAATTGCAATGTAAGGGCGAAGCATTGGGGAGAATATGGACACTTCCTATATTTCTTGATTGATCTGGTGGGATAATAAGGGAAGTGTCCCTATTCTCCTATATTATCCCATCAATAATTTCTGAAAATCCTGAAGACATTTCTCACGGAATTGTCTTGATAAAATACCTCCAAATGCCTATAAACGCAAAAAAGACGTAGGGGGGATTTTGGAAAGGCGGAAAGTAAAAGGATAAAACATGGCGTGATTTTTCTCTGTTTCCTCAAATTCTCTTTCCTTTCCCTTACGGACCGTTTTGATCCGGTTATTTATAAAACAAGTCGCTGTATGGAAAAAATAAATACTTTTATAGCAAAAATAACCCGCCCCAAGATTGCGGGTATCTTTCCCAGAGAAAGACTGTTCCGCTTGATGGATAAAGGCAGGGACAAGCCTGTAATCTGGATATCGGCGCCTGCCGGTTCCGGAAAGACAACCCTTGCGGCAAGCTATCTGAATAGCCGTAAGCTCTCCTATCTGTGGTACCGCGTGGATGAAGGCGATGCTGATATTGCAACCTTTTTCTACTCTATGGGAATAGCGGTAAAGAAGGCTGTTCCATCGCATAGGAAACCCCTCCCCTTGTTAACGCCTGAGTACCAACAGAGTATTCCCCTGTTTACCAAACGGTATTTTGAAGAGTTGTATAGCAGACTGACGTCACCATGGATAATCGTTTTTGACAATATACAGGATGCGCCTGTTAATTCTTTATTTCATAAAACGCTTACCAGCAGCCTCGATATAATCCCTGATGGTATCAGTATTATAGCCGTCAGCCGGAATGACCCGCCTCCCCACTATGCCAGTATTAGTGCAAACAATAAATCCCATCTTATTGGACGGGAAGAGGTCAGGTTTACCATGAAAGAGTCTAAGGAGATACTTCTGGTAGGGGCAAAAAAGAGAATAGCAAACACATCCTTAACCCGGTTATACACACAAACAGAAGGCTGGGCGGCAGGTCTTGTACTTATAGCGGAGCACATAAGAACAAAGGGTCTTGATGATACGCTACGAAGCGGATCAATATACGAAAAGGCATTTGACTATTTTGCAAATGAAATCTTTATAAAGACAGATAAGAAAACGCAGATATTCTTACTTAAGACAGCCTTTTTGCCAAGAATGACGATACACATGGCAGAAAAACTCACCGGCGTCAGCGAATCGGGACGCATCCTGCACGAACTGACCCGAAAGAATTACTTTACCACGGCACACTATCAGAAGGAGACTATTTATCAATACCACCCGCTTTTCAGGGAATTTCTGCTCTCCAGGGCAAGGGATTCTTTTGACACCGGAAGATTGTCTGCTATGCAGCGAAAGGCTGCCGCACTTCTTGGAAAATCAGGGCAAATAGAAGATGCTGCCCTTTTATTCATTAATGTTGGTGACTGGGATGGTCTTATCAAGCTAACCTGCAGCCATGCATCGTCCCTCATAGCGCAGGGGAGAACAAAGACGCTTGTGGAATGGATTACAAATATTCCTGAAGAAACAAGAGATAATGAACCGTGGATCCTTTACTGGCACGGTGTTTGTAAATTATCGTACAATCTTACAGAAAGCCGTGGTTGTTTTGACAGGGCATTTATGCAGTTCCGCGCCTGGAATGAACAAACGGGCATGTGGCTGTCCTGGTCGTATGCGGTAGATACTATTTTTCACGAATTTGAAGATTTTCCCCGTCTTGACAACTATGCTTCATTATTTGATGACATATTTCAGAAAAGAACACCCTTCCCTTCATTTGAAGTTGAATTGAGGGTTCTTCCCTGCAGGTTTTTCATTATGGCGATGAGGGAACCAAATCACCCTGAGATTGATAAATGGGCTCACCGCGTTTTTTTGTGTCTGCAGGAGTGCAGAGAGGTAAACCTTCGTCTCCAGCTCGGATTTCATCTTGCGGTACATTACTTGTGGATGGGTGATTTTGCAAATGTCGGCATTGTAATAAACTCGATCAGCGAAGGGTTACGATCCGAAACAATCCTTCCGATGGAGCGCCTTTTGTGGGAAAATACAAAGGCCATGTATGCATGGCTTACAGGTTCCGTTGAGTCGTGTCTTCGTACTGTTTCTGAGGCGTTAAAGCTTTCTTGCGAAACGGGCATACATTTCTGGGATCACCACCTCCTCTCATTTGCGGCTTGCGCAGCACTGAGCGACGGAGATATTGAAACAGCCAATGGAATGATTCGTAAAATAGCGTCCGGTCTGACACATGCACGAAAAATCGACATTATCTTCTATCACTTCCTGTGTGCATGGAGAGATCTGACCAGTGGAAATTTGTCATCTGCCGCAGAACACATGAGAATACATACCAGCCTGGTCGCAAAGATAGGAGCGTATCTCCCTGTTGCGGTAAATCATGTTGCAGCGGCACATATCTTTGCGGCAAGGGGAGAATACCGTGAAGCAATATCCTGGCTCAATCGTGCCCAACAAATTGGACGGCAGACAAAGAGCAAGCTTATCAAACATATGTGCCTCCTGACGAAAGCCTGGTTAGCATTGGAGTGTAGCGGAAAAGGAACTTCAGAGGAAGAGGGGCTGGCAGCGTTGCGCAAGGCAATGTCGTTTGGGAGGGAACATCGTTTCATCAACTGCTTCTTATGGCGGCCTGAAGTCGTCTCACGATTGTGCATAAAGGCGCTTGAGGCAGGAATCGAGGCCGAGTACGTCCGTGAACTTGTCCGCACACGCAAACTGGTTCCCGATACGCCGCCTCTGGGGTGTGAAAACTGGCCGTGGCCGTTAAAGATATTCACGCTGGGGAGGTTTACCCTGCTGAAAGAAGACAGCCCCGTTTCCATGTCCGGAAAGGTACCGCGCAAGCCATTGGAACTTATCAAGGCGATTATTTCACTGGGAAGCAAGGAAGTATCTATAGACCGGGTAACAAATATGCTGTGGCCCGATACAGAAGGAGACATGGCGCATCATGCCTTTGAGAGCACATTGTACCGGTTGCGCCGCCTCATTGGCAATGATGCGGCAATCAAGCTACAAGGCGGACATTTATCGCTTGACAGCCGGTATTGCTGGGTTGATGTATGGGTATTTGAAAGGTTACTGGAGGAAATTGCCGGTGCATCCGTATCTGAAAAGCCCGTCCCCCTTGTGCGACCCGATGTTTTAAAGTTGTTTGAAAAGGCCTTTGATCTCTATAAAGGGTGTTTTCTGCCGGCGGATATATCATGTTTATGGACTGTATCAATCCGGAAATCCTTACAGAAAAAGTTTTTCAGGCTGGTTATGTTATCAGGGAATTATCTGGAACGTGCGAAACAATGGCAAATTGCAGTGGAATATTATGAAAGGGCGATTGAGATAGATAATCTTGCAGAGGAGTTTTACCAGCGGCTTATGATGTGTCACCATAGGCTTGACAAGCGTTTGGAAGCAGTTAAGGTTTATCACCATTTAAGGAATGCACTCTCTTCGGTTTATCAGATTACACCTTCACCGGAAACAGAAGCTCTGTACAGATCGATACTATCCGGTACTCACAAGCCGGAATGCAAGAAATTTTAAAATATTGAGAATCGGTGAGCTATCGGTGAGTTTTCTTGTGTTAAATATTTGGAATGTGAAATTTTCATCCTATTGAACAAGGAATTTTAAAATTGCGGCTGTAGGGCGAAGAGACTCTTCGTCCTATATAGGGAGGACCGTTGATACCTGATTTAAATAAACCGGAAGAAAAATAGAGAAAGAGAACGGCGGAGAAAATCCAAATTGTTTTTCCACGTATTTCTTGGGCATAAATATCTTTATATCACAGAAAGGAGCATGTATGTATTTACTATTTGACAGGAAAACAGTGCATTATAACCGGACACTAATTTTAGCCACATTGATTACTCTCGCTTTTTTAATTCTTCCCGCACTCACAAAATTGCCCATTGCCCAGGCACACGATTGCGGCCCTGTTGCAGTGACAATGAACGTCGGGGAAACCACCACCTGGCAGATCACGGCTGATTTGACGGAAGATGTGACCCATTATCGGCCGGTATATACGGGAGATACCAGCATAGCAACACTATCTCCTGATACGGAGTTCTATAGCCACCATGGCGTGTTTACCATTACCGCCACAGGGGCTGGGCAAACGAGCTTTGCAATTGAGTGGTATTATGAACAAACCGATACAGGCGGCATTTGTGAGGTGGTTGTTACCGTGAAAGAGGCTAAACCAACGCCAATCCCAACGGTCTCTCCAAAACCGACACCGACAGTTACGTCACCAACCGGGCTTATGATCAATGACGATCAGTATGTTACACCCTTAAATAATGCGTCTACAAACTATAAAAAACTCATGAGAGCAAATGGCGGCGTTTTTATTGATGCTGCCTGCACTATATGTCCACCACCTGATGAAGCTTTCATGATTACAAGTCCTGGTCTTATCAATGACGCACCCGACCCCATAACGCTCCATAACGGTGAATTCGTCTTACAGGCAACAGACCTCAAGATACCCGGACGCGGATTCGACTGGGCGTTTACCCGCACCTACAAAAGCCGCATTACCTATGACGGGACGTTGGGACATAACTGGGATTTTAACTATAACTCCAGGCTAATTGAAATTACGGAAGATAATCAGGACGCCATTTCAACGGATACCTTTACCCCTGTATTCAGTAGTTCGTTTACAAAAGTCGGGAGTGTTGTCGTTATGGATGGTCACGGCAGGTCAGACCTCTATGGTTTACAATCAGATGGCGCATATAGCACTCCATTAGGAGCCTATACCCGACTAACAAAAAATGAGGACGGTTCATTCATACTAAGAGACCGGCAGGGGAGTAAAAAGTCGTATGATAAAAATGGCTTCCTTAATAATCTGGAAGACAGACACGGAAATTCCATGAAGTTTAAAAGGGATGACAACAGCAGACTCACAGAAGTTACCGACACACTTGGCAGGAAGATTTCGTACAATTATAACAGTGACGGACGACTCACCGGGGTAAAGGATTTTGCCGATAGAACCATTAAATTTGAATATGACGGCAACGGCGATCTCGTCTCTGTAACCTCTCCATCAGTCACCGGTACCACTAATGGAAATGACTTCCCTGATGGCAAGACCACTAAATATACCTATTCATCAGGGTTTGATGATGAAACGTTAAACCACGGCCTTTTGACCATAACAGCCCCGAACGAAGTGGCAGTCGGTGGCTCACCGCGCGTGATTAATGTATATGAGACAGACTCCACATCGTATGCCTACGGTCGCGTTATAAAACAGACCTACGGAGGAACTAATGCCGGCGGAATTGCCGCAGGAGGTGATGTCACGTATGTATATGAGGAACTTACCTCAAACCCTTCGGGTACCAATGAACCGGCCAATCGCGTAACGGTGACAGACCGCAACGGTAACAAGACGATATACGAGCACAATAAACTGGGGAATGCCATATCCATTAAGGAATATACCAAAGGCCTGCGAACGGGTGAACCGGCATATTTTGAGACGGGCTTTGAATATAATGCAGATGGAGAAAGGGTAAAAGCCACGCTGCCAGAGGGAAATGAGGTTGAAAATACGTTCGCCGCAGGGGATGCAAGTTCAACCGATTATACAAAGGACAGGTTTAAACAGGGGAATCTCCTTGAAAATAAGCAGATACCAGACAGCGACCGCGGGGGCGACCAGCAGCAAATCACCCCGACTTTTACCTATGAGCCGATATACAATCGTACCAGAACAGAGACTGACCCGCGGGGAAACGACGCCGGCTATGCGCCACCCAACGGCGGCACGCATTCAAAAGCACGTTATACTACTACCTATTATTTTGACTATCAGGAAGGCAACAATCTGAATGCGATAGCAGAGGTCTTGGGTGTTTCAAGTGCTGACGTTCAGTCGATGCTTGATGAGGCAGGGGTAAAAATTGGTCTGGGCGATCTGAACGGCGACGGCGTTACCAACGGCGTTGCAGGCAATGTGGTCAAGATTGTTTATCCGACGGCAAATCTGTTGAGTGATTCCAATCAGGCGAAACTTGAAGGCGATACATCACAGGAAATTGTGGAGTTGTTTACCTACAATAAATATGGCCAGATTACATCAAAGACCGACACCGAGGGGAATGTTACTGAATACGACTATCAACCTGAGAACGACCCCGACGGCGATGGAAAGGATAAGATTAATGGCAAGGGGAAAGATCACTTTGGTTATCTGAAAGAGGCAGTAGCAGATACCACTTCCTCGTCAAAGCGGAATTCCGGTAAAAATTCAAAACCGGCAAAGATTAAGACTCAATATTTTTATGATGATGTGGGAAATGTAATAAAAGAAGTCAATGGCCGCGGCATTGCTACGGAATATGTGGTTAACGAACTCAATCAAAGAGTCAAAATCACCCGTGCTGCCTCTGTCTCTAAAAATAAAGGAAAAAAGAAAAAAACAAACTTAAAGGCATTCAAATATGTCACCTATATGGAGTACGATTATAATGACAATATCGTAAAGAAAGAGGTTGAAAATAGTGACAGCAATAACGGCGATCTTGCAGGGGATTTTGTTGAGTACACCTATTCCTACGACATTCTTGATCATTTAATTAAAGAGACAAAGGAAGTTAGCGAGAATGAAACATTGGTTACTGAGTATCATTACGATGCGAATGAAAACAGGATAAAGGTCATACAGCCGGAGGGAAATTATCAGGAGACGGAATATGACGAACGGGACAAGGTATTTCGCTCCACTAATGTGTGCGGATGCAGCGGAGGTTCTCCAAATACAACATACAATTATGATAAGAACGGAAACCTTGTTGAACAAATAGACGGAGAGGATAATAACGGTGACGGAGCGAACGACAGCATCCTGTATGGATATGACGGATTTAACAGGCTCGTTAAGACTACAGACCCTTTAGGGAATGTTGCAGAACAGGTGTATGATCCTAGTGGTAATGTTATAAAGGTATTACGCTATGGCGCTATCGGTGGTGAAAGCCCGAAAGACAATTCAGGTTCTGGGAACGTGTTGTTAAGCCAGGCAGAGTACTTCTTTGACGAGATGAACAGGCAGTACCAGCAGGATGAAATACTGTTTGTGGCTGACGGTGTGAGTACCGTCCGTACCACTGTCCTCAAAGATGGACCTTTGGGTACATCTGATGACGGCAGGGTAACAACACGAAACGAATTCGACCGCAAAGGACGCACGACTTTTACCATTGCGGACGATGGAGACGTGTTTGAATCACAATACGACGGGGTAAACAGATTGATAGCAAGGATTGACCCGGAAGGGAATCGTGCAGACTACACCTACGACGAAAACAACAATATGACAATGGTCAAAGAAACTGAGGTCACTCAGGAAGGGAACAGCCCTTCATTGACAGAGAAATTTACCACCATAAACGAATACGACGCACTGGACCGTTTAGTCAGGGTAACTGATAATATAGGGCAGACCGCCAGATTTACCTACGACAGCCGTAATAATCTCATTTATACCAGTGACCCAAATGGAAAAAAGACAAAGGACAAACAGGGGCTTTATGACGGCAAGATTAATAAGGATGGCAACACCGTGCATTACTACTATGATGGAATCAACCGGAAGATTAAAGAGGAAAGAGACCTCCGGAAGGGTGGACAGGGCAATGGGGCTATCGACACCTCCAATCCGTATAACCCCGATGGAAAGATTACCATTGCCTATACGTATGACAAAAATTCCCACCTCACTGCAATAACTGACGATAACGGAAATACCACACAATACGACTATGATGATTCAAACCGTCTTACACAACAGACCAATGCCGACGGGACGACAAAGACGTTCGAATATGATAAGGACAGCAATCTGGTAAAAGCGACCGACGAGAACGGCTCTGTGACAGAGTTCACTTACGATGCACTCAACCGTCTGACGCAGAAGGATGTAACCAGGGCATCAGGGGTTATTGGGACAACACAGCAGGCATTTGAGTATGACGGACTCTCAAGGCTCACCAAATCTCTTGACAATAACAACCCTAACGATACCGCGGACGATGCTACGGTTGCTTATGCTTATGATTCCCTTGGCAGGCTTCTTGAAGAGGTGCAGAACGGCAAAGCCGTCTCAAGCCAGTGGGATGGCTCTAATAACAGGCTGGCGTTAATCTATCCCAATGGAAGGAAGATAGAAACTTCCTACGATAAGCTTGACAGGATTGACACGATAAAAGATTCTGGTTCTGCTACAAACATTGTTGACTATGATTACATAGGACCCGGAAGGATTTTGGAACGGACATACAGTAACGGTGTTCGTATGACCTTTCTTAATGATAAGAGGACAAAAAACGAGGGTTACGACAAGGCACGACGTACGGTAAAGCTGAGACACCTTACAAAAGACAATGACCTTGTTGCCGGGTTTGAACATGGATACGACCGGGCGGGTAACAAATTGTACGAAACCAGATTGCACGAGTTCAGCGGGAAAAAGAACGTAGGCGATGTATATACGTATGATTCGGTGTACAGGCTGATAACCTTTAATCGAGACGTCATTGACCCCAAAAAGGCATCCAGTAATGCAGGGCGAAGCGTCGCTTCGCCTTACGAAGAGCGAAATAACACTTCGCTCTACAAAGATAAGAATGGTAAAGGGAAGGCCGGTGAGAACCAAACGGACTGGGGGTTTGACGGCTTAGGGAATTGGCTAACGCTTACGATTGGCACTGAAACCTTTAAAAATACCGCAAATGAAATGAATGAGTACGTTGACTTTAAAGGCGCTTCTCAGGCGCATGACAACAATGGTAATTTGACTGACGATGGAACAAACACTTATGTATATGACTTTGCAAACCGGCTGTACACTGTGAGCAGAAAAACAGATAGCGCCGTAATCTCCGCCTATACGTATGATGCATCGGGACGCCGCATTCGCAAAGTGGTGTCGAACTCCGGTGATTTAGATGGAACCACAAACTTTTACCTGGATGGATGGCGGGAGATCGAGGAACGGGATGATGCCGATAGCGTATTACAACAATATGTCTTTGGGATGTACATAGACGAACCTCTTGTGCTGAATCGAAATGTGGACAGTGACGACAGCGCTACCAGCGCCGGTGACGAGCAGTTATTTTATCATCAGAATACATTGTACTCCATATTTGCATTAACTGATAATAACGGCGAAGTTGTAGAAGGCTATCAATATGATGCCTATGGTCTTCAAACGGTATTTGAATCCGGGGCAAATGGCACAGTGGATTTTGACGGTGACGATGTGGTTACATCAGGCGGCATTGGCAGTATTGACAATCCGTATCTGTTTACGGGTCGCCGACTAGATCCGGAAACTGGAGTTTATTACTACCGTATGCGGTACATGAACGCGGATCAAGGAAGGTTTGTAAGCAGGGATCCGATTGGATACGATACGGGACTGCTACTGTATGAGTATGTGGGCGGACAACCTACAGTAAGGGTGGACCCGTTTGGATTAAGATCGCAAGACCCTTGCCCCTCCGGCTCCGGCTGGACACGGAGAAGTATGCCGTCGGATGACCCAAATGATAACAAATTTTTGAGGGCAGGTGATTACGAAATTGCAGGGCCATCATGGGGTGGCAAAAGGTATTGGAAACCAAGCTTTTCCCTTAATTATGAATGGGTCGAACCTCCTAATTTCCAGAGACCTCAAAGTGGTTGTGGAGAAGGGGTAGAAGGAAGCTGGTCATTATACTTTGAGGAAAGCAGTCAGCATTCGTTCCAGATTACGGGTGGAGTGGAAAAAGCACCATATCAGGTTCAGGGTTCTTATTCATATTCATTCGGTTCTACAATCGGAAACGCGACATCATGGAATGGAAAGAAGGAAGGAGAGGCGTGTAAGGAATTCCTGCTTATTGGTTTGATTGAAAAGGTGAGTGAAATGAAGAGTTACTATCACCCGTACTATCGTGGTTCTGCCCCACCACCTGAAGCGTCAAATGGCATATACACCAGATCTGTGGGTTACGCAGTTTGTGAACGTCCTTGCGGCACGCCACAAACCCGTAACAAATAAGAGGGAAAATATGGAGGTGTCAAATTTTTATTATTGACAAATTGCCATGAATAACCATTTTTAGGAACTGCCATTTTTACACTTTGTTCAGGGTAACGTCTGTAGAGGGTTGAGGGTCACGTCTTAAATATTAGCGTGCCCAGAGAAGAGTATTGCTTTCTAACGGGTGAAAGACCCGTCATGGTAAAAGCCGGAGCCATGTAGCTTGGATGGCAGGAGAGGACTGAGGGGCACGTCTTAAATATTAAGTAATTGTGTTTTTTTATTTACCTGTTTCGGTGAGCATCCGTACCGAAATAACTCATATGCGCTAAACAAAAAGAAAGGGTGGTAAAATCTTCAAAAGTGAGAATTTCCTTTCAATTTTTCCAGGCGGGTTCAGGCTTGTAACCTGAATCGAAACATTTTGGAAATATCTTGATATTGCAAAATAGAAATTGTATTCTATTTTGTATGATTATCGCAAGAAAGATAAAAACGCTGGTACAACAGCGCCTGAAATCGTATCCGGCGGTAGCTTTAATCGGACCACGCCAGTCCGGCAAAACCACGCTGGCGCGCTCTTTGTCAACTGACTATTTCGATCTGGAACAAGAACCAGAACAACTGCGTCTGGACGTCCAATGGCCTTCGTTGATCAAGACCAAACGCCTTATAGTCCTTGACGAGGCCCAGTCATGGCCGGAATTATTTCCGCGCTTACGTGGGGCAATAGATATGGAACGACAAAGGCTTGGTCGCTTCCTGCTGCTGGGTTCTGTTTCACCGGCGCTCATGAAACATGTTTCTGAGTCCCTGGCAGGACGTCTCTCCCTGGTTGAATTAACCCCTTTGACTCTCACCGAACTTCCTGATATCCCAATGACGGAATTATGGTTACGGGGTGGTTTTCCTGATGGCGGTGTTTTGACGTCCGACCGCTATCCACAATGGCAAAAGGACTATCTCGACCTCATGACGCAACGTGACTTACCAAGCTGGGGGTTAAGCGCCAAACCACAAGTGATGCAACGTTTGTTGAGAATGTTGGCAGCCGTTCATGGCCAATTGTGGAATGCCTCGCAAATTGGTCAAAGCCTCGGCCTTTCGTACCATACGGTCAATACCTATGTCCATTTTCTGGAAGGGACTTTTCTCATTCGGAAGCTTCAACCCTGGTTTGCAAATGTGAAGAAACGGCTTGTTCGTAGTCCGAAGTGTTATTGGCGTGATACCGGCATTCTTCACAGTTTGCTTGGTGTTCAGGACTATGAAACGCTTCTTAATCAACCATGGGTGGGCGCAAGTTGGGAAGGGTTTGTTATCGGGCAAATCCTGGACACCTTGAATATGACCGGATGGCCGGTGGATCCATGGTTCTTCCGTACGGCTGATGGCGCTGAGATTGATCTCATGTTCCGTTACAAGAACAAATTATGGGCTATTGAAGTGAAGTTGACGTCGAACCCTTCTTTGCAGGATTTTGACAGCCTCAACCGCGCTGCCGATCTGGTTGGAGCGGATAAACGTGTACTTGTCTCCCAGACAACACAGTCAGCAGTTGGAAAAATGCAGATTTCATGCTCGTTACAGGAGTTGTTGGAAATGTTCGTTAAACCGGAATAGTTCAGCTTACGGGGAATGGGGGTCTTTGATTTTGATGTAGCGAGTTCCTCCGGTTGGGCAGGAATAATTTTAATCATTTCTCCACATTTTCAGGGCTGGATCGGGCATGAATCGGGTTTAACGTATTTGATTTCTCCGTTTCTGATTGTTGTGTGAAAAAGTTTTAGTGAAGTTAACCTGAAGGTATACAAAAAGCGTTGCGTAAGGATACCGAATAGGGTCATGTGTTGGTATCAAACCTTGATCTGTGATTAAGTGTGGTTAGTGGTTAAGGGGGGAGCATTCCCGATTTTTTGTAAAAATGCCATTAGCGGGGGGAGGTGAAGGAATAGTAACACAAGCTTCCAGTTTGAGGGTAAAATGCCACAAGCAGGGTGCTTGTGTTACAATGTACAATTAGTTAACCAAAAATCGGGAATGCGCCTGTTGTTCAAACTATGTCCCCCGCTGGCGGGGGTGCAGGGGGTGGACTGGATTTCTCCATCGATTCAACTACCCCTTTATTATGAAAATAAATTTGACCCTCTTTCCCACGCTCCGCAGACTGGTCAAATGGACAATTTTATCCTGTTTCGTGACATGCATTCCCGCAGAACGTAGGAATGAGAAGAAAAATTTATGGCTATTCATGTTATAAACCTCCCAGATTTCCTCCGCATACAATTCCACCCCCTTAATCCCCCGCCAGCGGGGGGACAGGCTTGCCACATCCCTTGCAGCGTTGTTTTGCCCCAATCACACAAACGGTTACAAAAAATCGGGAATGCTCATGTTAAGGGGCAAATAGGGACAGGCACTATTTTGTTTAGTGATTATAGGTAGTGGAAAGGAGTTGAATTATATGGAGGAATCAAATCTTTATTATTGACAAATTATCATGAATAACCATTTTTAGGAATAGTCATTTTTGCACTTCGTTTAGGGCAACGTCTTAGTGTATATTCTGGTCGAAAACGACAGAAGAAAGGCTGCTGAATAAATTTCTGGGCATTTAATAAGGTCTTCGGCCAACTTTTTTGCGCAACCGAGACGGTCGCGCTACCAATTTGAAATTCTTTACCGGTAAATCAGGCATTTGGCAACATTTTTTTGTAGAGCGAAGTGGCACTTCGCTCTACAAAATTCTGCAATCATTAAAGTCATACATGGCAAGGGAAGCAAACAAACTCCTCAACCGCAGTGGCGCCTTCTGGCAGCACGAAAGCTATGACCATGTTGTGCGTGATGGAAAGGAACCGGAACGGATTGTAAGTTATGTTTTATACAATCCTGTAAAGACTGGCTTGGTCTCAAGCTGTGATCAGTACGTACATGTGGTATAAGGCGCATGTGGTGCAGAATGGAAAGCATGTAGAGCGAAGCGCCGCTTCGCTCTGCAATACAATGTGATTGAAAAGGAAATGGAGTTATGCCTAAACCCAAAAATACAATTTTGCAATTAAAAATGCTGTGGTATGTTGTTTTCCTGTTGGCTATGTCTCTAAATGTGCATGCCGGCAATGAAGAAATTGTTTCCCTCTTTACCTCTGCCGTGTCCGGGAATTTAACATCTGATGATGCAGTATTTGGCGTTGCAATGTCTGACAGTCAGCAGGAAGTTATTATCAACCTTATTCCTTTGAAATCAGAAATTGAAGCATATGAAAAGGTGCGCATGGATTTTCTGGAACATAGCATTGTTGTCAGACGCACTGCATTTCTTCGGGGGTTGAAGGAAAGCGTGACATGGATTGGAAAGCCTGAAGGTCGGGAAGGATCGATCATTATGTCGGTTTGCGGCGATGCCCTTTTTGGGCAGATTGAGCTGAAAGACGAGGTTTACAAGATAGTACCTGTCAGAGGCGCAAACACGCACCGGGTCTTTAAGCTCGATCCGGAAAAAGCCGCTCCCATAGACGACGGTGGCTCGATTCCGCATTATGATAAATTGAATGACAAAGAGATCAAGGATAGTTCTTCTTCCGAAAAAAGAGATGACGGATCGGTTTTTGACGTGCTTGTTTTATATACGAATGGTTTTGCGGAGGCATATCCGGGTGATGAGCTTATTGCCCAGATTAGTTATCTGGCCGGTGTAGCAAACGCTTCCTATGTAAACAGCGAAATTGGCCTTACTGCACGGGTTGTCGGAATAGAGGAGGTTGATTATGAAGACAGCGGAACAACGGCGGACGCCCTCAGTGATTTAACGTACGGGAGTGGCGTTTTTTCAGACGTGGCGGACCTGCGCAATCGTTTGGGCGCTGATCTTGTTGTTTTGTTGAGGGTTTACACGTCCGGTAACGATGTTTGTGGCAGAGCATGGCAAATGACGTCACTGAGTAGCTCGTTTGAAAATTGGGCATTTTCAGTGGTACAGGTAGGCGAAATTAGTTCTGGCAGTGGTTCTTGGTATTCGTATTCGTATTGTTCAGACCAAACCCTGGCCCATGAAATGGGACACAATATGGGGTGCGGACATGATGACGCATACTCGGCTACGGGTGTATTTGAATATTCATACGGCTATTGCTTTTATCCTTATAGGTCTGTCATGGCTACGTGCAATGGCACGAGGGTCAACTATTTTTCGAATCCGGATGTATCCTATGAAGGATTTGCTACCGGCACTGATAATGCCAATAATGCCCGTTCGATAAACAAAGTCAAACTAACGGTTTCTCAATTTCGGGATTCGAAATGCCTGGGGTCGATAACAATATCTCCTAAAGAATTGACACTTGCCAGGCAGGAAGGTAGTGAAGTGACGGTAACGATAACAGGCGAATACGATTCTCCGTCCGAAGGCGAGACAATAAATGTAACAGTAAATAAGGCGGGCAGGAAGCAGGTATCGGTTTCACCGTCCAGTGGTATCACAGACTTCAATGGTCAGGCGGCATTTACCATAACCGCAATGAAAAAGAAAGGAACTGCAAAGGTCAAATTTAAGGTAGGTTGTTTGAAGAAATCAATGACCGTGAAGGTTAACTAAAGCTATTCCACGGATGTCGCAGAATTTGTCGTAAGGAGACATCAATAAAAAAGTGTTGCGCAGTTCGCAGATATAAAACGGGGGAGCATTCCTGATTTTTTGTAACAGTTTAGATTTTTGAAAAACAAAAATGCTCGTTCCCAAGCTCCCAGACTGAGTCAAATAAAAAACATTTATGACCCAGTCTGCGGAGCTTGGGAACGAGCGTTTTTTTTCATAGGACTAAAGTATTACAATTCTTTGTAAAAAAACAAAATGTGTGAAGATATACAAAAAATCGGGAATGCACCCTATAAAACAATAAAACTCAAATAAAACGAAAGTGTTACGAATTATGAAGATTTACCCTGTCTCTTAATCTTTTCCTTCTACCACCAATGTACGAATACTAAAAATCTCGTTTTCTGCTAAAGGCTCAATTGCCGACACAGGTACCGTTATCACAGCTATGGTGTCTCCAGGTGCATTAAATACTTCTAAAGAATATCCATCTTCACCCTTAGAAACAGGGTGATACTCAACAATAGTAGCAACGTCGCCTTTCTGCAATTTTTTTCAGGGATATCTTTTAATAAAACAATTTCTTCAAATAATTTATATGTACTGTCAAATTTTTTCCATTCGGCCCGGTTAATGTGCCTTTGGTTTTATACATTTGACCGTATTGTGTATTTTCAATGGATATGGCATCAAGCGATAAAATCTGATTATGCAAGCCATTTTTCAGCAAATACCAGTTTTAAAGAGTGTATCCTGCCCTGGATAACCATTGTGATTTATCATTTCGTTTTCCCGGAACTAATAAATATTGTATCATCTTATCACGAGAAATCAGAGTATTTCCAGCCAGTGTCATTTTAGTAGTCTGTTTATAAAGCAGTATTCATATTGGCCTAAAATGTTTGGTTTCTGCAGTGCAGTTTTTTCCGTTTGTCCCGTTTATACTACTTCGGAGTTCGTGTTTTTAAATAAATTACATTTTGAGAGGACATTAAGCATACTATTTGCCAAAGATTATAAAAAATTTCAAAATAAAACCTATCCGTTCGCCAACTAGCGCTATTCCACACTTTTTAGCGCTTGCAAATATTTTTTTGCATCGACAAAACCCGTTATTGTTTTGTCCTTCAGGACTACGCCGTCCTTATTAACGAACACTATCGTTGGCAAACCGACAACCTTGTATTTTTTCCAAAGTTTTTTTATTTCCGGATCTTCTGCGTTTGTAGCATCTATCTTAATATTGACAAATTTCTTCGACTCCTCTATTACCTGCGGATCAACATACGTGATTTTTTCTAATTCCATGCAGGCAGAACACCACGACGCCCAGAAATCAATTATTGCCGTCTTCCCTTCCTTTTTTGCTATTTCCAAACCCTCTTTTTCATTTGTAATCCAATGTATTTCCGCGTTGTTCACACTGCCAATTCTGGTATTTGTATCAGTGAATAGCGGCGGTAAAATGAAACCTTTGTTTACCATATATCCAAGTAAAAAATATACTCCGAAGATAAATGCTAACAGACCAAATGATTTCCTGGTACGCTGAAAACGAGAGCTGTCAAATGTTAATTTATCAAAACCCCCCGAAAAAACCGAGACAACAATCAGGAAAATGCCGAGTAAAGTAATAAAAGCGCCTTCGGGAATAATGAGCCGCAGGTAATAAAAAGCAGCTCCTATCAAAAGAAAACCGAATATCCGCTCAACGGTTTCCATCCACGCGCCGGACCTGGGAAGCGCCTTTACTGCGCCTGAAAAAGTCCCCAGCACGATAAGGAGAACGCCCAATCCCCACGCAAAGACAAACAGCATCCAGAAACCTAAAAAGATATTTCCCGTACTCGCAATATATACCAGTAAACTTGCAAGAATAGGGCCTATACACGGCGAAGCGATAATCCCTGAAATCAAACCCATGACAAAAACACCGGCAACGCCCCTTCCTGTTCTACCGCCAAGCCTGTCTGAAATAAAAGACGGGACACGCAAGTAGTAAAATCCAAACATACTCATTGCGAGCGCTACAAATACCGCCACAACAAAACCAATAACCCACGGGCTTTGTAATGCGGCGCCGAACAGTGCGCCGGTTGATGCTGCCGTTACTCCCAACGCAGCATATACAATGGAAATGCCCAGCACATAAATCAATGACAGTAGGAATGCCCTCAGGGAATTTCTTCTTCCCTGCTGCTCGCCGGAAGCCTGTCCGCCAATTACCGCCACGGTAATGGGAATCATTGGATATACACATGGGGTAAAGCTTAAGCCTATTCCTGCCAGGAAAATAAAAATAAATGATAAAATAAGCCCCTTATCCTCGATGGTTTTCTGTATATCGCTCACATCCGACGTTACTTCCTCTTTTTGCAATACACGCGAAACATCTTCGGTTTTCCCCGTGAATGTCATGTTCTGAGAGGAATTGATTTTTAACGGCAAGAGTAATTCCTCTGTCTTTGGGGCGAAACAAATTGTCTCCGAACACCCCTGATAGTTTACCTTCAGGCGAATCGTATAAGGGCCTTCAGGCACATTATCCGTCAATTGTACATACGCAGCTATCGCGACCTGTCCTTCGTAAAAACTTACCTCTTTCTCCAGAAAGGGATCTATTTTTGTTTTTCCTTCAGGAAGTTTTGTAAAGAAAACCTCATAGAGATACGGTTCGCTGCTTACCATTTTTACCTGATCCTTGTAAATGTAATGGCCAGTATCAATGGCAATGATTAGAGTTATGGGGATTTGATCTCCAACGAAAACCTCACCCGGTACGTCCTCCACATATACTCTGAAGGGAAGAGCGTCTGCAAACGAAACCTTTTGAATAACGATACATAATAACAAACTATAAAGAATTCTTTTGAATATGCTGGTTTTCATAAATTCCTTCCTTTATCGAAAATGAAAAGACGACTGACTTTATCATTTCCCGGTAACAATTTAGTTTTTTGAAAAATTCCAATAATGGAGCTGTTTTGCCGCATAGTGTAGGGGCGAAGCATTTGCTACAAATTGACATAAACGCGTTCATACTCAAAGCGGACAAATGCTTCGCCCCTACCGTTAACAAAGGAGTTTGACTCATACACTATATTATGCTATTATCGGAACACTAAATAAAGTTAAAAATACATGTGCATGTTATTACTATTTAACCTTTTAAATGGAGCGTGTTTGCATTGCCAAAAGGAAAACCTATTATCGTTGGATCGCGGGGAAGTAAGCTTGCATTGACCCAGACAAATTGGGTTATTTCAGAGCTCAAGAAATTAAACCCCGGTGTTGAATTTGAAATAAAAAAAATATCTACCAGCGGAGATAAGATTACCGATGTGCCGTTGTCACGTCTGGGAGGCGTTGGCGTTTTTACCAAGGAACTTGAAGTTGCCTTGATTAAGGAGAAAATTGATCTTGCGGTGCATAGCGCAAAAGACATTCCTACAGAGGTGTCTGAGAAATTAACACTCGGTGCAATGCCAAAGCGGGTTGATCCCAGCGACGTTCTCATAAGCGCGAAAAACGTCACCCTTGAAAGACTGCCTGGAAATGCGCGTATCGGCACCAGCAGCCTGCGCAGAAAGGCACAACTCCTTGCGTTAAGGCCAGATTTTGAAATTGTAGATCTTCGGGGCAATCTTGATACCCGTCTAAAAAAACTCGAGGCTGACGATTTAGATGGTATTATCGTTGCCCATGCAGGTTTGATAAGGATAGGCTATACCGGACAGATCAGCGAAATCATTCCTTTCGAAATTATGTTACCCGCCGTAGGACAAGGGTCACTCGGAATAGAAATACGCAAAGATGATGAACGGATAAATAAAATACTATCGAAAATGGATGATCTGCACACCAGGATTGCAGTAGAGGCGGAACGTGCTTTATTGGCGAAACTCCAGGGTGGATGCCAGGTACCTATTGGAGCACATGCAAAAGTGCTTAATGATGAAGTACACCTCGAAGCGGTTATCTGTACGCTTGACGGAGAACGTACTATACGGGACAGTCACAAGGGACCTGCTAATCAAGCGGCTGCGGTTGGAAACGAACTTGCTCAAAGGATGCTGGACAATGGCGGTGATAAAATTTTACAGGAAATCAGGCAGAACTTCCCAAAACAAATGCCTTAAATGTATAGGAATTTTAGTCCGAAAATCTTTTTTTTAGTAACATTTTAGTCTTTTGAAAAACGTATTACCTATAAGCTCCGTAGGAGCAGCCTGTTTGTAGCAAAATAGGATATTATAAAAAATTACCCGGTAGGAGCGACCTGTCTCTTGTAAATCCATATTAAACAGGTCTGCCTGAATATGGACAGGCCGCTCCTACGGAGCTATTTACTCTATTGAATTTTATTGTGCTACAAACAGACCGCCCCTAACGGGGCTACATGGTATTTTTTCTATACCGGGAATTTTTCAAAAAACTAAAGTGTTACTTTTTTTACACAAAGGCACCGAATAGGCAAGGGGGAGTTTCACCCCCCAAGCCTCTCACAAAACGGGAGCATCCCCGATTTTTTGTAAAAATGCCATTAGCGGGGAGGGAAAGAATAGTAACTCAAGCTTCCAGCTTGAGGGTAAAATGCCACAAGCAGGATGCTTGTGTTACAATGTACAATTAGTTAACCAAAAATCGGGAATGCCCCTGTTGTTCAAACAATGTCCCCCGCTGGCGGGGGTGCAGGGGGCATAAGCGCTAACTTGTTTTATTGACAAATTTTATTCATCATGGTATTTTTATGTTAATTATCCCGCTAATCACTCTATAGGAGGATAAAGCCATGATGAGAGAAGATTGGGATCTTCTAAGAACTTTCTTCCCAAACGATTGGAAAAGTTTAGCCGTTGATACAAATGCTTTAAAAGGCTTGCGCAAGGATAAATCTGAAGAAAAGCTTCTTCGAACATTATTAATTCATTTAGGATGTGGCTATTCATTGCGTGAAACAGTAGTTCGAGCCAAGCGTGCTAACTTAGCAGATTTATCCGATGTTGCCTTATTAAAGCGATTAAAAAAGAGCAAAGAATGGCTATATAAATTATGTTTATCTTTATTCCGTGAGCGTGGCCTCCAAATTAATAAACGGAATAATTTTCATCTTCGCTTATTTGATGCAACAACAGTAAAGGAACCTGGGAAAACAGGAAGTCTTTGGCGCATTCATTATAGTATTGAGGTTCCTTCATTATCTTGCGATTTCTTTAAACTTACGGGAACTGAAGGAGAAGGCACAGGAGAATCTTTTCGGCAGTTTCCGATGAAAAAAGATGATTATATTATAGCTGACAGAGGTTACTGTACTGGCCAAGGAATTCATCATGCAACAAGGAAAGGCGCTTATCTTAGCGTTAGAGTTAATTCGCAATCTCTACGGATATTCGGCGAAGAAAAGAAACCCTTTCCTTTATTGAAAGAAATCCAATATTTAAAAAGACCCCTTGCTATAAAATCATGGAACGTTTTTATTCCAAACGTTGATAATACTGAATATGTCAAAGGTCGTCTTTGTATAATACGCAAAACAGAAGAAGCCATTAAAATAGCTCATAAAAAACTTAAAAGACATGCAAGCAAAAAGGGCATTGAACTAAAACCGGAGACCCTTATTTATGCCAAGTACGTAATAGTATTCACAACGTTTCCTGAAAATCAATTTACCGCTTTTGATATCTTAGAATGGTATCGAGTTCGATGGCAAATTGAACTGGTCTTTAAAAGATTTAAACAAATAGCACAATTTGGACACTTACCTAAATACGATGATGATAGCTCAAAAGCTTGGCTTTATGGCAAACTATTCGTTGCTCTTTTGACAGAAAAACTAATAGATTTTGCTACGTCTTTTTCCCCCTGGGGATACTTCATTGTCAAGCAAGAAGACTAAAAGCAAATGGCGTGAATTTGCTTTTATGCTTAATCAAGTAAAACGGGCTATAGAACCAGCGTTATCATTACAGGAAGTTCTTAAGTGCTGGAATGACATTGCTTGTTCTTTAGCAGAAAATACAAGAATCCGAAAAACACAGATATCAAAATACTTCGAGCATACCTAAAACAAGTTAGCGCTTATGGGTGCAGGGGGTGGACTGGATTTCTCCGTCGATTCTTAAAGTCACACCTGATGGATTTTCTTCCACCTTTTCTCTATCCGTTCACTACAGCAGCTTTGCAGCTTTTGCAGCGTAGAGCGGTTTGGCAACCCCACCTGTATGGCGTTGCTGATACTTCGCAATGGGTAGCACTTCCATTGTTGTATCATCTTTATTACAGCATGTTAAAGAACTTCGTTATTCCTTAACTTCACGGCACAAACAAAGGGCACAAGGAAAAACTTACGAAAAAAATAGGTTTTTACAGAATAATACTATAATTACCATGTCACAAATCATTCCAAACCGTGAAGATTCCCCCTTGCAGACAAAACCGGCAAACAAGCGTTCAAAAATAATATTGTATATTATTATTGCGGTAGTTGCAGGTATGGTAACGGGGGGATTCGTTCCTGACATAGCAGTCAAATTTTCCCTGCTGGGCGAAATATTCATCAACGCATTAATGATGCTTGTAATTCCCATTGTTATTTTATCGCTTATTGTTGGAATAACAAATCTCGGCGATCTTAGCAGTCTTGGGACACTTGGCTGGCGCACAATAGTTTACTACCTGACAACGACATGTATTGCCGTACTGATCGGTATTGCCCTGGTAAACATTATTCAGCCTGGAAAAGGGTTATCGACAGGTGAAATCTATCCTGACGCATCTTACACAATACAGGAAAATAATCCCTATGGTGTCAATGAGGATACGATGGGAGGCGTCTTTCGACAAATACTAATAGGTGACAAAGAAAGCGGGAAGCAGGGGATGTTGCCACATAATATTTTTGCCGCAATGGCTCAAATGGAGATTCTGCCCTTAATTGTCTTTTCCATCTTAATTGGTCTGTCATTATCTGCATTGGGGCCAAAAGCCCAATCTGCGGTTAATGTCATTTCTATTCTCAATGATGCGGTTATGAAAATAACACACTGGGTGCTGTATATTGCGCCTATTGGTATTTTCGGTTTGATTTCTTCCAGGGTTGGACAGGCAGGGGGATTCAGCGGATTCATTCCTGAATTGTACTTACTGGGAAAATATTCTTTTACGGTTTTAATCGGTCTTGCCATTCACGGTTTCGTTATTTTGCCCCTCATACTAAAAATATTCGGGAAAAGGAGTCCTGTTATTTTTGGAAAAGGCATGAGCGCCGCCTTGCTAAATGCATTTTCTACAGCGTCCAGCTCGGCGACCCTTCCGCTTACCATGCAATGCGCTGAAGAAAAAAATAAAATTTCAAATAGAACGGCAAGTTTTGTTCTTCCGTTGGGAGCAACAATAAATATGGACGGAACGGCTCTCTACGAAGCAGTTACCGCGATATTTATCGCCCAGGCATATGGAATAACCATGACGCCCGCAATGCAAATCATTATATTTGTTACCGCAACACCTGCAGCCATAGGCGCTGCAGGCATTCCGGAGGCGGGATTAATTACTATGGTAATAGTGCTTAAGTCCGTTGGCTTACCCATCGAAGGCATTGGATTAATCCTGGCAATTGATTGGATTTTAGACAGATTCCGTACTGCAGTAAACGTGTGGGGCGATAGCGTTGGCGCCGGTGTGATTGAAAGGTATGAATTAAATAAAAATATATAGGTTCCTTAATTTCTTGACATTTTAAAGAGGAGGATGTTATGGACTTAAAAAACAATCATTTTTCTCGTAGGGATTTCTTAAGGAATGCCGCGATGGGCGCCGTTGGGGTTGGAATAGGCGCTATGGGCATTAATGGCTTCAGAGAAACCTTTGGCGCAGATTCTGATACCGATATGCTATCAAAGAGCAGGGTTATTGCCGTAAAAGACATCGGGATTATAAGCAAGAGTGCCCCTGATCAAATAAGGGTTGATAAAATGGTGGACGAAGGAATGTTTGCGCTTACCGGCAAAAAAACCACTAAAGACGCCTGGCGCTGTTTTTTTACATCGGAGGATGTTGTAGGCGTCAAGATCAACCCGATAGGCGGCAAATTGCTTTCTACCAGACCGGAAGTGGTAAACGCCATCATAGCCGGGTTGCTTGCTGCAGGCGTTAAGGAAAATAATATCATCGTCTGGGACCGTTTTGAAGAACATCTGGTCAGCGCAGGCTATGAGGTAAACAGAGGAACCGCCGGCGTACGGTATTACGGCACGGAACATACGGCAGGATACGACAGGGATGTCTATTACGAATCGCACGACGATGACCCGAAATTACGCCAGGATGACGGCGCAAGGTCTCTTTTCAGCAGGATTGTCACGCAGCAGACTACTGCCATTATTAATGTGCCGGTAATGAAAGACCATGGCATTGCCGGCGTAACCCTGTGTCTCAAAAATATCGGATTTGGCGTAATAAATAATACCCCGCGGTTTCATTCTTCACCCTATTACTGCGACCCTGCTTCTGCGGAGGTTTGCGCCCATCCTGCCATTAAAAATAAACTGCGCCTGCATATTGTTGACGCATTACAGGCATGCTTCTCAGGAGGCCCCAGACCCAAGGCCTCCAACACTATTTGGAATGAAGAACAGTTGTTTTTTGGAACAGACCCTGTGGCAATAGACCGGATAGGGCTTGATATAATAGATGCAAAACGCAGAGAAAACCGCTTAATGCCTGTATCGCAAAAAGCAAAACACATCGTCAATGCAGGGAAAAAGGGATTGGGCAAGTATGAAATGAAAGATATTGAGTACATAAAACTACGCAGGTAAAAAAACCGGGTTTTTGAACATTAATACTCTCGTTCTCAAACCTTGTACTGAACATAGTGAAGTATCTGTTTGGGAACGTAATTGTACTGGAAACTACATTCGCGGGTTCAGGCCTTATGCGGTTTTTTAAAGAGAAGACCGAACCGCAGAACAAGCTGTATAATGTTCACGCTGAATAGCCACAAGTAGAGCTTACCATTTTCTGTTACGTGGCAAATCAAATCAAGGGTTATCCTTTTGAAAACCTTCTAATGGGCTGCCCCCACATTGCTTCTCCCATGCGTGGTTGGTCTTTTTTAAATATTGACGATGGAATTGCGTTGTCTATAATGCACGCACAATTTTACCCTATAAACTTTTACCTTAATTTAAAGGGACAATACTTATGAAAAAAAGGACCCATATTTTTAACTTTTCGATAGTGCTTTTATTGTTATTTGGTTTTGCTTTTCCGTTATTTGCGCAAGAAGGCACAGGTAAACCGTCAAACAAGGCGGTTAACCAAAAGATAGGAAAACTCCAGATTCCCTTTATTTCCAATGAAGGACAGATGGGCGAAAAGGTTAAATTTTACGCTAATACCTTTGGCGGGACGGTATTTGTCACGAATGAGGGGGAGATTGTTTATTCACTGCCAAAAAGATCGGAAGCTAAGAATGCTGACAGTAGTGGTGAATGGCATTCGCCCGGTGTGATACACGATGCGGGATGCGAGATACATGAAAATCGTGATTCATGCATCAAATCGTGTAGGCTGGATGAAGCTTGCCCTGCGCTTGTCGAATGGGCGGAGCGCACCCAACAAATCAGCGATTTACATTCCCCAACCCCAAACTCACAAACCCTGAATCCTAATATGTTATTACAGGGCGTTGCATTAAAAGAAACGCTTGTCGGCGCAAAAGTAAAGGGAATAAAGGGAGAAGGTACGTCGGTAACAAAGGTAAATTATTTTAGGGGAAATGACCAGAAGAAGTGGAAAAGCAATATTTCCACGTATGATGTGGTTGATCTTGGAGAAGTCTATAAGGGCATAGAATTAAAACTGAAGGCGTATGGAAACAACGTAGAAAAACTCTTTTATGTAAAACCGGGTGCTAATCCCGACCAGATAAAAATAAATCTGAGCGGCATACAACCTCCTTTATCCCCTTTTACAAGCTCCGTGAAGGATTGTCCCCCGCTGGCGGGGGGAGGGGGTGGATTAAGGGCAAGCGGGTTGTGGGTAAACGAACAAGGCCAGCTCGTAGCAGAAACCGAACTTGGCCCCGTAACATTCACCAAACCAGTGGCATATCAGGAAATAGAGGGTAAAAAAGTCAACGTTGAAGTTGAATACAATATTCAGAACAGAGAAGAACCCGACATTTCCCCTCTAAAAAGAGAGGTAAGGGGTGTGTTGAATTCCAAAACTCATAACTCTAAATTAATAAACCCCGAATTCCAGGTACCTGATTCCCAATCCCTGATTTATGGTTTTAAGGTTGCTTCTTATGACAAAACAAAGGAACTTGTCATTGATCCGTTGCTGGCCTCTACCTACTTAGGAGGTTCTTCTAATGATTATGGCGTGGCTATTGCGATTGATGGCAGCAATAACGTCTATGTAACGGGCAACACCTCTTCAACCGACTTTCCCGTCACCAGCGGGGCCTATGATACCCCCCTTGGTGGTGACAGAGACGTTTTTATCACCAAGCTGGACAGTTCATTATCTACCCTCCAGGCTTCCACGTATCTCGGAGGTTCTGATAGTGATCGCGTTTATACCATAGCCTTTGACGGCAGCAATAACGTCTATGTAACGGGCAACACCTCTTCAAGCGACTTTCCAACCACAAGCGGTGCATATGATACATCCTATGACGGTGATGATGCCTTTATTTCCAAGTTGGACAGTTCATTATCCACCCTCCAGGCTTCCACGTATCTCGGAGGTTCTGATAGTGATTACGCTTATGCCATAGCCCTCGACAGTAGTAATAATGTCTATGTAACGGGCAACACCTCTTCAAGCGACTTTCCCACCACCAGCGGTGCATATGATACATCTTTTAATGATGGTTTTGATGTCTTTATTTCAAAGCTGGATAGTTCATTATCCACACTTCAGGCTTCCACGTATCTCGGGGGTGGTTCTTATGATATCGACGAGGCATCTGACGACAGGGCAAATTCGATGGACATAGATCCAAGCGGAAGTGTCTATGTGACTGGATATACAAATTCACCAGACTTCCCTGTTACCTCAGATGCATATGATACCTCTCATGGTATATATGATGATGCATTCATATCAAAGTTAAACAATGATCTCAGTAGCCTGCTCGCCTCGACCTTTCTGGGTGCAGAAGATGTCATTGAGTATGATAAAAGGTCAGGTAATGATTCTGCAGGTTCATTGGCCTTGGATTCGAGTGGTAATGTGTATGTGACTGGTGATACAAACGGTTTATTTCCCACAACCTCAGGCGCCTATGACATAAGTGCAGATTTTGATTATGGTAGTGTGAATATGGAATATGAAGTATTTATATCAAAAATGAGCAGCAATCTGAGTAGCCTGCTTGCCTCCACTTACCTTGGTAGCTCTGAGGGTGAGGGGGCAACGTCATTAGCCATAGATTCAAGCGGGAACGTCTATGTGGCCGGATATACATATTCATCAGGCTTTCCCACTACCACTGGCGCATATGATACCTCTTTTAGTGGTGGTTCTGATGTCTTTATATCCAAACTGGATGGCGACCTCTCGGCGGATACGACATCGCCGTCACCGACTCCCACAGTCACCACAACTGCACCATGCGATGGAGGGATTATCTTAGAAACATATAAAGCAACGGATGTAACATCGGATTCTGCCACTTTAAACGGATTGGTTGGAGGGGAGTTTTCAGTAAGAGGGGAATTGGGTTTTGAGTGGGGCACTTCTAGTGAATCATATACCAATAGAATACATATCGAAGGTGACGATTCCAGTTCTGCATTTGTAGAAGCAGGAAGTAAAAGCGTAAGGGTAAGTGGGCTATCTGCTGGGACGACTTATTATTACAGAATATATAAATACAGGATAGAGATTATTCCAGACTTTACACCTTGTTATTCATATGGAAACGAAGAAGTTTTTACCACAACAGCTACGCCAACACCCACCGATGAAGCCTGCAAGGCTGAGACGATTACGACAGATCCTGAGAAGAAGTTGGTAATTATGAGAAATCAGTCAGACACGGTAACCGTATCGGTGCTGGGTACTGACGGATGCCCGGTTGAAGGCACGGTAGTTAAAGCAAGGCTTAACCGCCGAAGTAAGAAGAAGGTCAGTGTTACTTCCAGCGCAACAACCGATGCGTATGGTAAAGCGGCATTTACTGTAACGGCATATAATAAAAAAGGCGCCGCCGGGATTGTATTTTCCCCAAAAGGCTTGAAAAAGAAGGCGAAATTAATGGTAAAGGTGAAGTAAGAAGCATTGACAACCATAAGAACCATGGGTGGTTTGCAACCCGAACCCATAAGTTTATATGGGTAGTAGCGTAATATGTAATCGATGTTTTATAAAAAAAGAGACTATGTTTTTCTAAGCCGGATAGTATTATTTACCTTTCCGATTAAGGAGGCATAAAATGTTTGTAAGTACCCAACATCGATATATCGAAAAAGACCCTGGCAAATATGAGGGTAAAGCCATTATTAAAGGCACAAGGATCCCCGTTGCATCAATTGTAAATCACTACCGTTCAGGCATGGGGATAGAGGAGATACTTGATGGCTATCCAAGCCTAACCCCCGCGCAGTTATTTGATGCCCTTAGCTATTATTTTGATAACAAAGAAGAGATAGATAAGAAATTTGAATAATGGCAAGGCATGCCTTGCACTACAAGGAAAATGTTTTATTCCTGTTATATAACGGGAATACGTGAATATCTTTTTCAAAAAACTAAAATGTTAAGATTCTTTAGATTCAATAACACAGCCAAAAAAAGAACATAGAACGCAAAGGCGTAGAGACAGGTTTTAACCTGTCTCCACTTACAAAAAAAGTTTTTACATTGTAATACTGTAGAATAAAAAAGCCTGTTTGCAGACAGGCGGAAAGAGGCAGAAATTATGAAAAAGGGATTATTTATTACATCGGCAATAGTGTTGTTACTGGTATTTCTTGCCCAATACACAGTTTCAGGTAGCCAAAAGGCAGAAGCAGTATCAAAGGAACATATCAGGCAGAACATACATCGCATCCAAATTCCCTTCATTGCCAATAATGGCCAGGTGGATGGACTGGTAACCTTTTACGCCAATACCTTTAAGCCCAATCAGACAAATGCTTTACCCTGGTTTTCTGAAAAAAGATAAAATTGTTTATGAGGAATGTTATTTATTGTAACACTTTAGTTTCTTGAAAAATTCCCGGGATAGAAAAAATACCATGTAGCCCTGTTAGGGGCGGTCTGTTTGTAGAGCAATAAAATTCAATAAGGTAAATAGCTCCGTAGGAGCGGCCTGTCCGTATTCAGGCAGACCTGTTTAATATGGATTTACAAGAGACATGTCGCTCCTACGGAACTTATAGGTAGTACATTTTTCAAAAAACTAAAGTGTTACTATTTATTTGAATGATATGAATGTGAACCACAGAGGTTTCGCAGCTACGCAGCCATTCAAATAGTACGATGCCTTCTGTCTTCTAACTTCTGTTGAATTATCGAAAGGAGTGTATTTATGTGTAGGGTAGTACGCTTGTGGT
>NZ_JAOSKF010000006.1:0-210044 GCF_027493735.1 Candidatus Kuenenia sp. | reverse complement strand
AAGAACCTTTTCATGTGTCTGATCATCAGGGACGATAATATCAAAATGCATTGTCAGCCCGTTTTTCTTCACTACGTGTGTGTCATAGACAGATACTTTCATAGATTTCCCTTTCTTCTTTTAGAATTAAATTAACAGATTTCAGAGAGACGATCACCAACAAGCATATCTGTGATCCTCATTCCACCAATTATTGTTTTGAGATATACTATATTTACATTTTTATTCATTATAACGATTTTTATAGGTAGCTTTTAATACTTCTGTTTCTTCTTCCGAAAGGCCCTTCATCCACAAGTGTTCTTTTTGTTCCAACAATTTCTCAATTTTTTGTTCGTATTTTATCTTCATATCATCACTCTTTTGGGCAGCGGCCTTAATTACGGCAGGTAAAAACTTCATATAATAGTGTTTTGCCACCTCATACATGCCATGCCAGTGAGTATAATCAGGACCCATCATGCTTGCTCCATGCCGCGCTCTTCTGCCTTCATGGTGCCACAATTCCCAGAAAACCCATTGTACTTCATGTTCAAATGGTGCATTTGGATTTAAGACTTCATCCTCAGCCAGCGCAGTCATCATTGCCTGTGCAGGTTTCGCAAATTTTTCGTTGTAGAGGTTCACAAGACTATCGAATTGGTGGTAAAAATTGTCGACATGAGTATGGTTATGGCAATTTCTACACACGCCCTTCATTTTTTCACGCCGTTCCTGCCATGTTACAATTTTATCAACACGTTTTGAGACGATTTTATTAACCAACGTTTCCTCCTGCACGATTTTTTCAGTCACCTGAACCCTTTCACCAATCTCAGGCAATTTCCGTGTATCGGGATAATCTTCTTTAAAACCATCTTCATATATCACCAAATTTATCTTTGTACTGACGACCGGCCGAAGTGTCCAGCTAATTCGCTCTCCAACATCATGGTTGCTGGCGGTATGCTGTCCTTCCGATGTCATATAGCTGCTGATATGGCAGGTGGTACACGTCGGAGCTGCGGAGTAATCCTTTCCCAACACCCAATCACCTTCTTTATCCAGCGCCATGTGATCAATATTGGCGGTATATGCAATTCCATGCTTTGATTCTCTATAAATTTCCATTTGAGGATGGTCGGGCCCCATGTGGCACTTACCACAATTTTCAGGCGCTCTGGACAATTTTGCCTCAAATGAATGTCTCGAATGGCATGCGTGGCACGAACCTTTTGAACCATCCGGATTTAACCGGCCTATTCCACTGTTTGGCCATGTATCAGGGTCAATTACCGGCTTTCCTCCTTCCCGCAATATTTCACCCGCATCATTACGCATAAATCTTATTATGCTTCCGTGACATTGCAAACAACCGTTAACGGCATCGGCATTATTGTCCGGAAGGCCAATAACCTTCTCTGCAAGCACATTATCAAGGCTATCTAAGATCTCTCCGGCTTTTGCATGATGACTTCTGGAAAACTCTTTATACTCAGTTGCGTGGCAATTTGAGCAGTCTTTGGGAGTAACTAATGTAGAAATCAAAGCTCCCATATGCTGCCAGGCGTCTATTTCTCCTTCATTAGCCTTGTGACAATCAACACACCCTACCGCTTTTTGAGCATGCAGTGATCGCTCCCATTCCATTACCAGAGCAGGCGTCTGGTTTTTATGGCATTCGACGCATATTTTATTCGCAGCGGTTATTACCGGACCTGGCTTTACATCTGGTGGGTATTGCTCTTCAACTTCAACAGCTTTCTTCGGTAAATGTGAAAAGTCCCCGGTCAATGCCTGGTCATCTCTGTGTAACTCATTAGCCTCAGTACATACGACGCTAAAAACTGACAACCCCAGGAATAAAAACATATTAAAAATCTTTAGCAGGTTTGTTTTGTTGCACATGTGTTTAATCCTCTTTTTTGGGAATTAGCTTTTTAAAATATTTAATATTTGACACTTCTTCTCTCTTATCCGGTTGATAGTCTATATATTGTACCCTTCCCTCCAGCACACACCCTTTCTGCAATGGCAGGCATAATTTCTTTAATCTTACACATTCATCTTTTTTTTGATGTGGACAATCCCAACTCATTTCTTTTTCAACACCTCCAAAAGTACTTGTGCATTATTTCGTCCCTCATCTTTGGCAGCATATAGTAAAGTAACCTTTTCCTTTTTCCCCAAATCTATCAATTGTTTCAAGAGGTCGTTTTTATCTTTCAACTCTTTCATATAACGGCTTTCAAACTCCTGCCACCGATCCTCTTTATGAGCAAACCATTTACGGAGCGTATCACTGGGACTGATTTCTTTCATCCAATGGTCGATTTTAGCCTCTTCTTTTTTGAGACCCCGCGGCCATAGGCGATCAATCAATACCCTTATCCCATCGCCTTCATCTGGTTTTTCATAAACCCGTTTTATTTTAAACATGGCAAATTTAAACCTTCCTTCACTTCACACTATAAATAATCCTGTTTAGTTTTACAACAATAACAACCGTTAGCCCGTTCCTGATTTTCAAGATTTCCCCGCCCCTCTGCTTAAATTCTCTTATTCTTCTATTATTATCGCAGTGACAGGACATTCACCTGCCGCCTCTTTACAGGCATCTTCGTCCTCTTTAGGAACAATAGCAACATATGCTACTGCCTTGTCATCTTCCATTTTAAAAACTTCGGGACAGATTTGAGTACATAAAGCGCAACCGATACACATATCTTGATCCACCTTTGCCTTCATAGATTGCCTCCTTTTTTATTCCTCTTTCATTTCGAAAAAACAATTAAATTGGTAACGGTTTAGATTTTTGGAAAAGCAGAAATGCTCGTGCCCAAGCTCCGGCTTGGGAACACAATTGCATTGGAGGCTCTTGCTTCCATTTAGCAATAATTATTTGGTTCAAAAGAGGTCTTCAAATATCATCGGTAACCCGACTTTTGCAATTCGATTCCGGAAATTGCTATTTTCTGGCAGGTATCTCTATGTAACCATTGATTTTAAGTGTTAATTTACCAAAATGGCTTACAGTGTGCAGACCTATTTTGTGCTTCCCCTGAATTGACTGGTTTAGCGGTTTATCTGCCATAGAATTGCGAAGGTCAGGGGTAACATACTGAAAAACCTGCAAGCTGTCATGGGTTCATTCCCTTTTACATTCGAAGCCGGAGCTTCTCAAACAACCCCGTTCTCAAGCCGGAGCTTGGGAACAAGCCGTTTTTTTTCATAACCAAAGTGTTAGTATTGAGAACAAATTCTTTTTTCATGGTTATTGAGTTATAGCCAAATAAATATGATTTTAGAAATTTGGCGATAAAATGGCTTTCTGAAAAATAGATTTATTTGACTAAGCATACTATCAAACACACCCCTAAATCCCCTCTTGATAGAGGGGACTTCTCATCTCCCCTCTAAAAAGAGGGGCCGGGGGGGTGTAAATTTTTCGAAAACCTTATTTGTTTGACTATAATTCAGAAATATCTTGCAAAGTAACGCAGGCCTCTGGCTTGAGTTTCAAATACCAAAAACAGGAAGCTTATGAGACAATAATGATACTGAAAGCGGAACGAAAACAACAACCATTTTTTTTAAAAAGGACTTATTTATGGAAAATAAAAACGTATTACCCGAAAAACCGGGGCGTTATCCGGCAATTCCTGTTTGCGAACACATAGGCAATCGCAGAAAAGATTGTGTTGCTTTAAAACACCACTCTTTTCTGGGTACAAAAGATATCGAGCCGTGCCTGGCAAGCGTTGTACTCCTTTTCGGCAAAAGCAAAGGTATTCGATTCATTTACTGGGTTCAAAGCTAAAATCCGTAAGTTTTTAGTTCAACTTGAAATACTATCTTACCTGATTTGACAGACAGAATTAATGATAATTTCCGGAAGCTGAAACCCGTGGTTTCAACCTGATTGAGCATATACCAGCGTAGGAATTTAGAATTGTGAAATTTTCTTATCCTCCTTATACTATTATTCCGCAGGATCGATGGTAAGATAAAGCGAAATATCGCTTTTCTTTATATGCAGGAGTATTTTTTCATCGGCATCAGCAGAGATCAATGCCCTTATAAATTCAGCGACATTTGAAATTTTATTTCTATTTATTTCCGTAATGATATCACCTTTTTCTATATTATATTTTGCAGCCGCGCTTTCCGGTTGCACATCAATAACCAATACCCCCTCACCCCCGTTTTCATTTTCGGATACGTTTTGTACCATTATGCCAATGTTCTTTTCGGGAGGTATCGTTTCCGGTGACGTAGCAGAATAGAGTACAGTTGGTCGTTCGCCAAGAATCACATTTAGCTCCATTTCTTTGCGGTCTCGTATGATTCTCATCGCAACATGCTTCCCTGCTCCTGTTTGTTCCACCATGAAATTCAGGTGATTTGCGTGCCGCAACTTCGTCCCGTCAAACTCAACAATGATATCACCGCTCCGGAGTCCTGCGGATTCCGCGGGAGAGTTACCCAGTGCCTCCGTCACAATGACTCCTTCTGTAATGTCAACACCAAAAGCCTCCGCCAGTGCAGGGTCAATCTCCTGGATTGTTGCGCCCAGCCACCCCTTATAAAATGGAGATACATCTTCCTGCACCAAAACATCATGCATGTCCTTGTTTTTGGAAATATACGGCTCGGGGGCAACTATTGCCGGAGGAAAATTCTTGCCCTTGTTTAAAACAACGGCAATCATTGCCGCCACAGTTACCATTGCTACACCGCCAAGGACAGCCGTTATGGTTTTGTTTTTTCCTTGCGAGGCTTTCCGGACAGGTTTTTTCCCTTTGCCAAATAATTCATAGTCATATCTCCTTCGCCGGTCATGATTGAGGAGTATATCAACGGCCTCCCGCAAGGTACCTATTCTTCGCAGGGCAAAGTCCCTGAATTTTGGGTTTGAACTCAGGCTTTCCCAAAGAGACACTTTTCTTTTATATGCTTCCAGAATTTCATGCTCTCCGGCAGTTGCGTCTATTTCCAAAAGAGCATAATAGTTTGGGAGCTCAGGTTGTTGAGAAGTGCCGGACTGTCTGACGACAATAATTGGCCTTGAATGAGAAGATGGTTGATGTTGCCTCACCCCCATCTTGTCTGTTTCTGTTGTTATCATATCGGAAGCTGTTGCCTGGCTAAGTCCCAGGGTATCAGCGTAATTAAGAAGTATCTTTTTCCCCTCCTGCGTGAGCGCGTTGTCGCTTGCAACAATATGAATCATTTTTTTAAATTCTTCTCCTGCCTTTTTACCGCTGTCGGTTGAGAGTTGTTTGTCGTATGCTGATTTTTTTGAAGGATTGGTCAATACTACATACGCCTCCTGCAGTTTTCCCATTGCTTCGGCAGAGGCGGGCCCTGTTTCTTTTGTTTTCGTGTTGGCGGGGTTTGTGTTGTATCGTTTGTTCGCTTCGCGCCACCAGTCATATCTTTGCTGAAAAGATTTTGTTATATTTTGGGCGGAATAATTTTCGCCGAACCTTAATCCCAAACGTTCATAGTGGTTTTTAGAAGGGTCGATGGCGCTTTTCCATTCATTGTTGTGGAAATATTTATCAGGATCAAACGACGTAGCCATGGCTTGTTTTTCTGTTTGTTGAAAAGTTCTGTTTTAAATGGACAAACAACCACGAAATCAACCGCATAAACGCAGGGAGGAGCATTCCTGATTTTTTGTAACAGTTTAGATTTTTGAAAAACAAAAATGCTCGTTCCCAAGCTCCGCAGACTGGGTCAAATGAACAATTTTATCCTATTTTACGACAGGCATTCTCCACTTTAATGGTAAAACAGCACTAAATAGGGTCTAAAACAGGCATAATGCGAGGAGTTGCCCCCACTTTTGAGACAACAAAGTTCATTTGACCCAGTCTGTCCGGCTTGGGAACGTAATTGCGTTGGAAGCTCTAGCTTCCATTTAGCCGGTAAGCGAAGCTTCGTGTATTATTCGATTCAAAAGAGGTTTCCAAATATCTTGGGTAACATACTGAAAAGCCTCCAAGCTAACATAATGGGTTCATTCCCTTTTCCATTCGAAGCTGGAGCTTCTCAAACAATCCCGTTCCCAAGCCGGAGCTTGGGAACGAGCGGTTTTTTTCATAGGACTAAAGTATTACAATTCTTTGTAAAAAAACAAAATATGTGAAAATATACAAAAAATCGGGAATGCACCCAACGCAGGGTTAATCTTGCGTAATTTACCATTAACAAAGGAAGCGAGTGGGTTGTCTACCTCAACTTATTGAGAAGTTAGGTGCATCGGTGTTAACTTGTTATTGAGGCTTTTTCAATGTTCATAGTTGCAGCTTTTATTTCCTGGGCAGTCAGACCGCCGGTATGCTCCACTGTTATAACTACCTCTTTTCCTGATGGGAGATGAATACCGTGCACCTCCAGTATTCCAATATCATTGTATTTATAGGCCACCTCGATGGGGCTGCCTTTTGGTGAAGGGGGGATATCCCGTATCGAACCTTGCGCGATCATATTGCAGTCCAGGGGGTCGCATGTATCGTTTTCTCCCATAATTCCGCCTTCCATAATCCGCAGAAGAATGGAAGTCTGGTTGTCGGTGAGTGTTTTAAAAATATCCTTTTTTTCAAACGGCAGGGGAGTAAACCTTGGTATCATTAGAAAATTCCGCTCATTCCCATCTCCGTCCAATGCGATGATGCCCAGATTATGTGAAGCGACTTTTTGCACTTCCACTCCGGCGAGCCTCTTCACCACTTCAACGGGCATATCGCCGCTGGAAATACTTAACATTGCGGCGTGCCAGGCAGCGCCAAGGGCTACGCATTCATCAGGGTTTAGTTCATCGCTGGGCGTTTTTCCGCTTATTTCTGCAATCATATTCCTTATCATGGGCATTCTTGTAGAACCGCCCACCAGGAGAACCGCCCCGACGTCTTGCCACGTCATGTTTGCATCGCTCAGCGCTATTCCGCATAATACCTTGCAACGGTCAATGAGATATTTTGTAATTTCTTCAAACGTATCTCTGGTCAATTCTACCAGGAGGGTATTTCCCGCGTGCACGCACATAATCTTTGTCTTTTCGCGTTTTGTGAGTTCTTCTTTTGCCTTAATTGCGCGTAATTGCAAATCCTGATACGCTGAAAGATCATCCAGCGGGTATGTTCCGTATTTTTCCTTAAAAATCTTTGATGCATACCGGATGATTTCATCATCCCAGTCCTTGCCACCAAGCAAGTGGTCGCCATTAACCACCACCTCCCGTATTTTTCCGCCTTTGATTTCAAGGATAACCACGTCAAATGTTCCACCGCCAAGGTCAAAGACAAAGACATTTTGATCCTGTTTGAGTTTATCGAGTCCATAAGAAAGCGCGGCGGCCACCGGTTCGTCAATTACCGCCAACACGTTAAATCCCGCAATGACGCCAGCCTCTTTGGTTGCAGCCCTCTCGGGATCCCCAAAATAGGCCGGACATGTAATTACCGCATCTGTTATCATTGTTCCCAGCCGCTCTTCGGCGTCATTTTTCAGTTTTTTCAGGATAAACGCCGAAATTTCCTGGGCGCTGTACTTTTTCCCCTCATGCTCAAAACACCAGCCCTTTACCAGTATATTCCCCTGCTCATCCTTTTTATCTTCTTTTGGTTTTCCCATTTGTCTTTTTACAAACTCAACGACCTTGTTTGGTTCCGCTACAGCATTCTGTTTTGCTATTTCTCCTACAATAATATCATTCACCTTTTCAATAAGGACCACAGAAGGCGTGATACGGTCTTGTTCGGGACTGGGAATAATCTCTGCTTTGCCGGTGTCCTCATTAATGTGCGCAATGGCTGAAAAAGTAGTGCCCAGATCAATTCCCACTACGGTTGTTTTTTTAGGCGACATAGTTCTCTTCTCCTGTTTTTGTTTTTTCCAGAGCATCGTTTTTCAGAAAAACCGACACGGGTACTTTCCACCGGCAAAGATGCGTGCCGTACGCTGCATCATTCTTTACGATATTTCTTTATTATTACTTCCTCAGGCCTTAGCGTCTTGCCGTTCCAGCAAAAACCCGGTTTTACAATCTTCGCCACCTGGTTATTTTCGCTTTCTATGCTGGTTGGTACCGTACCTATCGTTTTGTGAAGTTTATAATCAAGAAAATCCGGATGTTTGTGATACAGTGTTACCTCTCTACGATACAGAATTTCCAGAAGCCCTTCCTTTATCGTATGCATATTATGCCTCATTGCTGCAATATCATCCTTTGTCATATCCTGCTTCTCTTCGAAAACCGAGAGTACCTGCATGAAATCATCATAAAGCATAATCAGGTCAATGAAAATAGGTTTTTGCGACTGGGAAATGAAATTGTCACGATAGAGTTTCAGTTCTTCGTGGAGTTTCTCAATGGTCTTTTCTTTTGTTTCGTCGTAAGACAGGCGGGTTTCAATCAGTGATTTCACTTCTTCCAATAAAACGTTGTGGGATGCAAGCATTTCTGTAATGGTGGTTTGTTCTGTACCCTTTTTCCCGGAATGTTTCATCTCGCCCTGCTGTTTCATCGGATTGCCATTTTCTGTATCTTCAGGTGTAATCGGTTTTTCAATACCTTTCAATCATACTCCCTCTTTTCATGCATTTTATTTCATATCGCAGCAAAGCCGCAACCAAAATGTAGAGACGCACCGGCCGTGCGTCTGTCCTTTAACCACAAAGGGCCTAGCGCGGCCTTTGGCCGCAACCAAAAAGGTGATTTTTAGTTTATTATAAAGTATAGTAGTATCCTCGTAAATAGTAATCAGACAATTTGGAGGACACTACTTATGAATAAGTTGATGGAATTATATCGAGACAGGATCGTGGGTGCAATAAGCGGTCTGGACAGGATTCGTTTTCGCGGGACATTGCGGTGGTTGGCCAGTGAGCGTGGGATGGGAACATTCATGAACCAAGCGAGAATTCTGCTTAAGGATTTTTCCGGTTGGGTCAATGGGCTTACGGCACAGGTGCGAGACAGTTGTGAATCGCGGGCGAAAGATTTGGGTATCGAGGTGCGGTATTTGATGAGCAGCGGTGTTGATAAGGAGAAGTTGGCTCGCCAGATCGCGGCGGATAAGAGGATTACGGAAGGTTCCATCTGCCTGTTGAGTGTGGTAGAGCCTTGTATTGCGCCGATGGTCAAGGGCAACAAGGCCAGCAAGAAGCTCGAGTTGGTAATGGCGCCCCGCAAGTGTGTCTTTGTGTATCATTATTTTAACGATCCAGTGTTTGGTTTTGGTCATGTTCGTATCCAGAGTTGGGCGCCGTTTAATATTTTCATTTGTCTCAATGGTCGTCATTGGCTGGAGCGGCAACTTCAGAAGCAAGGTATTGATTATGTTAAGGACGGCAACTGTTTTGTGCGTATAGAGGATATTGCGGCTGCGCAGGTTCTGCTCCATGAGCAGCTTAAGACTGACTGGGCGAAGCTGCTGAACGGGCTTGCGTTGGGCAGTTGCCCGGCATTGTCGCAGATTCTTCGTCCGTTGGAACCGGAGTATTACTGGTCTGCGGATGAGACGGAGTGGGCGACGGACATCATGTTTAAATCGGTTGAGGCATTGGAGGAGTTGTTTCCATCGTTTGTTCATCATGCGATGCGGGTTTGCGACAGTTCTTCGGTGATGAAGTATTTGGGTAGGCGTAACCTTGCAGGCGCTGCCCCTGATGAGGTTATCAGCGACTATCGAAGACGCTATGAAGGTATACGGGTCAAGCACAGTGTGAATTATAATTCAGTGAAGATGTATAACAAGAGCGGTAGTCTCTTGCGTATTGAGACAACGATCAATAATACGCGGGACTTTAAGGTCTTTCGGAGTCCCAATGATGATGAAGGCAAACCGGCGTCATGGCAGAAGATGCGTAAGGGCGTAAGCGATCTTCATCGACGGTGTGAGGTGAGCCAACAATGCAATGATCGTTATGGGGATGCTTTGGCGGCGGCTCAGGTAGAGGAGAAACTGAAAGAAGTGGTGAGCAGCGCTTGTAACAAGGTTGTCAAAGAGGGCAAGAGGTATCGAGGTTTGAATCCCTGGCAGCAGGATGATTACCAGATGCTGATGTTCCTGTCCAAAGGCGAAAACGCGATAAATGGATTCCGCAACCATGATTTGCGTAAGTGGCTTTACCGGGAATCCGAACAATCCGGCAAGGATCAGCAAAAGAAATATTCCGGACGAACGACCCGACGGATAAAGATGCTGCGGGCACACGGTCTAATCCGCAAAGTTCCGAGGGCCAACCGCTATGTTTTGACGGAGAAAGGCCAGAAGTTCTCTTGTTCACTGATGACCGCTTCAGCCCTTGATATTAAAGCACTTACGGAAATGGCGGCATGAAAAACACGCATAAAAAACAAGAAATTGATGGATAGTAGTACAAAGAACACGAAGGAAAACTTACAAAAAAAGAAGTTTTTACAGGGTAATACTATAGGGAACGGGAAGCCAAAAAGTAAGACATTAAGCATTGGTTTATAAAGAGTTATATCACCTCAAAACACATATATCAACAAGAAACCATGAAAAGGGTCAAGTCTTTACTCCTGGCATCGGCCTGCATATGATTGACAGTGAGACAGGTCGCTCCTGCGGAGCCTATCGGTAATATGTTTTTCGAAAGACCAAAGTGTTGCAAGAAGTTTTTTATCTGCGCGACTCTACCTATATCTGCGGATAAAAGGTATTTTCAGGTGTGTGAAATCGACTTTTCATCCTCATGCAGTATCGGGCAATCCATCCTTGACCTTTTTTTATTCTGCGATATAATCCACGGGTGAAAATTAATCCCTTATTTTTTTCTCCAGATAGCGGGAATAAAACAATCTCCTCAAACACACTAAGGTGTTTCAAAAATTAAATTATTCAGGAAATGCGTAATGTTAAAAGAAAAGTTCGGCTTTATCGGCGGCGGTAAGATGGCGGAGGCGCTTTGCAAAGGCATTATCAGGGCAGGCCTTAGCGCCGGCAGCAACATTATTGTTAGCGATGTCCTTGCAGAGCGATGCCGTTTATTAAAAGAAGAAATTGGCGTCCAAACTACACAAGACAATCATGATATTGCCGCCTTTGCAGACGTTATTATCCTCGCGGTGAAACCGCAAATTATCGGTGAAGCGCTTGAGAATATAAAAAACGACATAACTCCCCGTCATTTAATCATATCCATCGCTGCAGGCATTCCCCTGCATTTTATTGAATCAAAACTCAGAGAAAACGTTCGTGTTATCAGGGTCATGCCTAATACACCATGCCTGATTGCCTCTTCGGCGACGGCCTTTGCACCAGGGAAACATACAACGGAAGGTGATAAGAAATTGGCGCACGCGATATTTAATGCCGTCGGAAAGGTTTTTCAACTTGAGGAAAAATATTTGGATGCAGTTACAGGGGTAAGCGGGAGCGGGCCTGCCTATGTGTATATGTTTATTGAGGCATTATCAGACGGCGGGGTAAAAATGGGACTTCCAAGAGAAATAGCAACGGCCCTTGCGGCGCAGACAGCATTGGGCGCAGCAAAAATGGTGCTGGAAACCGGGCAACATCCCGCACAGTTAAAGGACGCCGTCACCTCGCCTGCAGGAACAACTATTGAAGGTGTGAGCAAATTAGAAGATGGCGGATTACGTGCCGCTGTCATAAATGCAGTAGAAGCCGCCGCTTTAAAATCTAAAAAATTGGGAGAATTATTATAACATGAAAATAAGCGCCATACAAAAAGAAACAGCAGAACTTGCAGTCAATACATTAAAAATGCTTTCCGCCGACGCAGTTGAAAAGGCGCAATCAGGGCATCCGGGATTGCCTATGGGGTGTGCGGATGTTGCGTTTGTTCTTTGGACACAGTTTTTACAATTTAATCCGGAAGACCCGAATTGGCCCAACCGGGACCGGTTTATCCTTTCCGCAGGCCATGGTTCTATGCTGCTCTATTCCTTATTGCACCTCTATGGATATGACCTGTCGCTGGATGAAATAAAACAATTCCGGCAGCTTAACAGTAAAACACCGGGACATCCGGAATACGGCCATACCCCTGGCGTGGAAGTCACTACAGGCCCTTTGGGGCAAGGATTTGCAAATGGCGTTGGAATGGCAATAGCAGAACGTTTGCTTGCGGCACGGTTTAATAAAGTTGGCAAAAAAATTATCGGTCACACCATTTACGGGGTTGTAAGCGATGGAGATCTGATGGAAGGAATTTCCTCCGAGGCTGCTTCCATTGCGGGGCATCTTGGGCTTTCCAACATTATCTACCTTTACGACAACAACCACATCACGATAGAGGGAAACACCTCACTTGCTTTTACAGAAGACGTGGCAAAACGTTTTGAAGCATACTCATGGAAGGTTTTTAAAATTGACGGGCACAATCATAATGAAATTGCGAATGCCATACAATCTGCTCAAAATGAAAAAGAAAGACCCTCTCTTATTATCGCGACAACCCATATTGGAAAAGGGAGTCCGAATAAGCAGAACAATGCGTCCGCTCACGGGGAGCCGCTTGGAGAAAAAGAACTTGCATTAACAAAGGAAAATATCGGCTGGTCAAAAAACCCGGCTTTTTACGTTCCTGATGAAGTAAGGCAACTATGCGCTAGCCGCGTAAAAGAGTTAAAAGATGTTTACGAAAACTGGCAAAATGCCTTTCATACCCGCTTAAAAGAGGATCCGGATTTTTCCGGAGAGTGGAATGCTTATATGAATAAAGCTATCCCGGACAACCTTGAATCTAAGCTGCTTGAGACCATCAAAAAAGATTCAGTCGCAACAAGGGCTGCTTCCGGAGATATGATGCAGATAATTGCACAGCAAATACCGTCCTTCATCGGCGGCTCTGCCGATCTTAACCCCTCCACTAAAACGTTTATTAAGGGGTCGCCTGCCATCAACAAAAATTCATTTATTGGAAAAAATATCCACTTCGGGGTTAGAGAACACGCCATGGGCGCTGTTCTCAACGGCATGGCGCTTTATGGCGGCATTATTCCCCATGGTTCCACGTTTCTGATATTTTCCGACTACATGAGACCTTCTATCCGGCTTGCTGCGTTGATGAAGCTTCAGGTAATTTATGTATTTACCCATGACAGCATATTTCTCGGAGAAGACGGCCCAACGCATCAGCCGATTGAACAGCTACCCTCCTTGAGGCTTATTCCAAACCTGTTGACAATAAGGCCTTCGGACGCAACCGAAACGGCTGCGGCCTGGATAACGGCGCTGAATCACAAAAACGGTCCAACAGCACTGATACTTACCCGCCAGAATATTCCGGTTATTGACCGCTCTGTGTATCCTTCGTCAGAGGGATTAAAACACGGCGCCTACATACTAAAGGATTCCATGGGTACTCCGGATATAATCCTCATGGCGTCTGGGTCCGAGGTATCAATCGCCCTTGAAGCAACACTAAAACTGCAGGAAAAGGGCGTTGCTGCACGTCTCGTAAGCTTTCCTTGTTTAGAATTATTCAGGAACAACCCGGAGGCATATAAAGACAATATCCTTCCACCGTCATGTACAAGGCGTGTCTCCATTGAAGCAGCGGCAAAAGGAATCTGGCATGAATTTACTGGCATCAATGGCCTTATCATCGGAATTGACCACTTTGGTGCATCTGCTCCCGCAAAGGCCCTGGCAGAACACTTTGGATTTACCACAAAAAATATTTTAAATGAGATTGAAAAAAAGTGGGGTATATAAACATTGACGAACTTTGTGTACGCGCGTGTGCTTTGCGGTTAAAATCCCATTGATTGCGGCGTTATCGCTCTATGTATAATTTAAACTGGCAGAGACTTTTTGTAATAGTGTTTTTTGGTTAATTGTTCATGACTACTGAAAATGTAAAAATTTGCCCAAAATGCGAATCCGAGTATTATGCGCATATTTCTTTATGCGCCGACTGCGGAGTTCTCCTGATAATGCCGGAAGAGGTTGAAAAAGAAAGAAAGAAAAAGCCGGACATTCCCGCGTCTCACCACGATGAATTGGTCACCATCAGGGAAGAAGGGAGAGAAAGCGTTCGTGAGTTATCGGATTTACTTTTAAGAAAAGGGCTTTTTTCTAAAATTGTCTTAGCCCCTGGCTGTAGTACGGGAAAGTGTGGATGCCGGTATCTTCTCTTGACAACAAAAGGGAATGCTCTCGCCGCACATAACTGTATTGAGGAATTCCATACACAAAAGTATCCTGAAATCAAGGCCTCTCAAGACTGGGAATCGCAGGGAAGATGCCCTGCTTGCGGTTATAGTATTCGTGCTGATACGAAAGAATGCCCTGACTGCGGATTGTTACTCATCATTGAAAAGTGATTGCTTATCGGGTATAGGTTAATTGCGATTTGTCAATGAAAGGCGCTGGATTGGATCGATGACCTGGGGAAGGGTTCCTCTTATAAAATTTCCATATGCACGTTTATTAGCGTTCATTGGCGGTTATTTTATTAACCGCGATACACGCAAATAGAAGCTAATGAATAACGAATATCGAAGTATAAGAAAACTTCATAATTCGATATTCCTTGTTCGATATTAGTTATTGGAGTCCATTTAAAAAATATCAAAAACAACTTAATGCTTATGGGAAGGTACCTCCGTATTGCACTTGATACATTAAGCGCAATACGGAGTCTCCGAAATCCATTTATATTTGTATTTACTCGTGCTTGTGGTCCTTACTTACTTCCTTTTCGCATTCAAAACAAAAATACGTTACACCGCACTTGTGACCCTCGCCCACCTCCTCCTTGCAGGCATAGCAGAAATGGGTAAGGCCGCAAATGTGTTCATCCCCGACTTCTTTTTCACACTCGTAACAATAATACGTTAAATCACAAATATGTCCAGCGCCTACTTCCTCCTCGCAGTTCAGACAAAGTGTTGTTACGTTGCAAATATGCCCATCTCCCACCTCTTTTTTGCAATCGGGACAAAAAAATGTCAAATCACAGATATGATTAGGTCCAACTTCTTCGACGCATTCATGGCAAAATTGCGTTGTGCCGCAAATATGCCCGGAACCTGCTTCCCTTCCGCATTGACTGCAATAGGTAGTAATGCCGCATATATGATTTTCTCCCACGACTTTGCCACATATGGAACAGGTGCTTGTTTTTGCAGCAGACACCTCCGTTTTTGCGGCAGAAGGTGTTTCTGTCACGACTTCTTCTTTCTTCTCCTCTGTCACAACATCTTCTTCCGGTACTTTAACCCCTAAAGGTTCTGCCGCTTCTTCTATTGTTTCTGCTTCTACCGGTTCCGGAACAGCTTCTACTGTTTCTTCCGCAGGAGCCACTTCCGTTATTTCTTCCTCTTCAACGATCCCTTCTATTTCCACTGGTTCAGCAACAGGTTCCGCCGTTTCTACCGCAGGAGCGTCATAAGGCACAACTTCTATCTTTACTTCCGGCGCCTCTTCTTCCACCTGTGTTTGCGTGGAAACGCAAGATGCGAGGGAAAACGACATGCCTATTAACGCGGCAACCACTAAATAGCCCTTTTTCATTCCTTTTTTTCTCCTTTTTAACAAATTAAAGATAACTAATCTTTCACGCTATAATTCATTATCGATTCCAGATCATCCGGTATTTCTCTCTTCTCTATATCCACTCCGGCGGCAGAGAAAAACTTCTTTCTGACAGCATCAAAAGTGATTTTCGAAAGCGATCTTTTATCTGTAACATCTCCAAATATGCCAAGTTCAATACAGCCTGCAGCCATGGTAGCATGCCCACCCGCGTTCATAAAGCCAAATGCTTTTTGCAATAATGACGCGAGATTGATCCTGGAATCCACACTCCTCGCCGATAACTGGACCTTGTCTTTGTCAATGCCGAAGACGAGCACCGTAGAAATACCTTCCATTTGCAGCATCAGTTCGGCTGCCTGCGGTAGCGCATCGCGGTCGGTTATGAATTCTACGAATGAGGTTAAGTATGCCCCTCGTACTTCACGGTTTCTTATTGCTCTTCCAATGATATCCATCGTTTCTGCGCTCATGGGGGGATTTTCAATTTGGTTTAAGAGCCCCACATCTACCAATGGAGAAAGATAGGCTGCCGCGTCAAGGTCTTCAGTGGTTGTGTTCCTTGTAAATCCACTGGTATCTACTCTTATACCATAGCGAAGTGCGGTCGCAAGCGGAACGTCCGGCGCTATTCCCAGATACCTTAAATACCTTGTCATAATGGAAGAATTGGCGCCAATACCAGGCATTATTTCAACAAATTCCCCTTTTACAAGGCTAATATCCGTTTGGTGATGATCTATAATGACATGAACGTTCGTATCGGGCGGCAATATATTATTTTTCGAAGGTATAGAGGCTTCTATTAACGCTATTTTATCAACAGAGTTAATAATACTTAGCGATTCGTCGGGAGTATTGAGTCTGATAAGGTCTGTTTGCAACAAATTGACCAGCGCCTTATTTTCCTGATGGCCAATGTTCCCCCCATAATAAATCTTTGATTTAATGCCGTATTCCCCGGCAATACGTTTGAGCGCAAGCCCGGAGGCAATAGCATCGGGGTCGGGATTGTTCTGTAAAAAAATAGCCAATCCGTTATTCGTTGCCTCCCGGAGAACTTTAACCAGTTTCGAGGCAGACCTTCTTAGTTTTGCAGATTCCAGTTCATTGAGAATCGCATCCGAAAGTATCCTGACGGATTCAACAGCACGGTCGGCTCCGGCAGCCATTGATTCAGAGGATTCTTTATCGTCTGTCACTTGCGTTAAAACAAATTTATCAGGGAATAATTCCTTGATGCGTTTTATTAAGGCAAGGTTTTCTTTAGGATTTTTTTGTAAAATAATAAAGGCTACGGGGTCTTTCCCCGGCAAAGAACTGAAGTTGTAGTCATAAATATCTGCGGTTATCGTGGTGATATTAAATTCTTTTAAGGCATTTAAGGCCTGTTCATCCTTGTCTATTACAAGTATTTCCTCTTCACCGGATTTGCTTAAATTTTTAACCAACGCCCTAGCAACACAATCGCAACCAAGGATTATATACATAATTTTATTTCCTTAAAAGATTGAATCCTATTTCATAACGCAACGCAGTAAGCAAGCAGCAAAATCCCTCGTAAGAAAACCTGCCTCTATCCATGCCGGGCATGGCAGACGTGAGTGAACAAGGGGGAGGAACAAGGGGATTGTAAAAAAAGCGAGTCCGGTAAAAAATTTTTTTACCGGACACTATCCTGATAATTCAACAAAACGTTAGCCAATTATACGAATATGTTTTTTTCAAGTCAACATTAAAAACAACGGACAATAAATTTAACCTTTTACAAATATTGAGGTTACAATAAAAACAAGGGGGCAAAATACTTGTTTTGCTGAAATTATACACTAGTTTTGCCTTGAATAAAAGGCTTGGTGTTAAGTAACATCATGTATCGAATATTTTCAAGGTCTTTTTATCAGACAGAGGCTTCATTCCGCCGCTATTTTTAACCCCTTTTTTTTCGGATATTTCACTATGTCATTAACCGAAGTCATCAAAAAAGCAGGCATTTCTGAAGACCGGTGGCAGGAATCTATTGACAAACATGATGTTGCCAGAGAAGAGTATGATGGCATCTCCTATTACCGGATAATGAGAAAGGTCGGCCCTTTGGGAAAATGCTCAATCGTTACCTGTGCGGGCATTATTTTTGACTTTCCAAGGATTGCAAGAATATTGCATCTGGAGAACGGATTAAAGAATGCGTATGCGCAACCTTTTTATGTTGAAGAAAAGGTTGATGGTTATAATGTGAGAATTGTTTGTATCCGGGGAAAAGTACTCGTCTTTTCACGAGGTGGATATGTTTGCCCCTTTTCTACAGACAGGATAGCTGATTTTCTGGATATACAAAAAATATTTGCCGATCACCCCGACCTAATTGTTTGCGGGGAATTTGCGGGTCCCGATAATCCTTACAATATTGAATGTCCCCCTTACGTTAAGGAAGATATACGCTTTTTTGCCTTTGATTTAATGCTGAAAAATACTTCTCGAAACCTTCCTGTTGAAGAGCGGTTACGAATCTTCGATAAATATGGCATGCCTACCGTAAGGCGATTCGGGCGTTTTTCTTCTGCAGATATCCTTGCCCTAAAAGAGATTGTTAAAGAATTAGATGATGCAGGCAGCGAGGGTATTGTTTTCAAACCAACGTGTAAAGAAGAAAAGACCCTGAAATATGTTACTTTCGGGTCATGCCTGCGCGATATACGCTGCAACGCTCCACTCATGGCGGAAATAGCGTCAGAATACTTTACTCATCGTATAATCCGGGCAGCTATGTATCGTTATGAGCAATCCCATGAATTAAACCCTAAAGATTTTACTGCCCTGGGTGAAGCATTATTAAAACCCATTTACGAAAGTGTGAAAAAGGCTGCGGACGGAGAACTTATCAGGGAAGAGTTTCTTCTCCGTTTTCGTGAAGAGGAAAACATTCAACGGATGATGGATCATTTGCAGAAACGCAAGGTACATTTTGAAATACTATCGAAGGAAAAGGCAGGCTTTTATTGGCAGGTACGTTTCGCCAGGAAATGTTACGCGTCGTATGACACCCTGCAAAGCCATTTAGGTGGAATGGCACATGTAGACTGATTTTTTGCAAGCCAGCATAGCATGAGATAAAAAATACGAAGCACGAAATACGAAACAAATTCAAGAAAGCAAAATCCCAATGGAAAACCCTTGGAGCTATTCAGCATAAACATTACACGACTCCCTGCGGGTTCAGGGTTACAATCCATGGCAGACATCAGAAACTTTTTAATTGAAACAAGAGACAACCCCGAAATCTGGAGAGATAAACGCAGGCGGAACTGTGAAATAAAAGAAAACTTTTGGGGTCCTTACAAATTTGAAACACGAGTTGAAATTTTAAAACGAATTTTAAAAGCACAGCGAACAATACAGGCTACCGAATGCATTGAATTAATCACACATCAGGAAATGGTGCTGATTCAATACTATTGGTTCAGAGATAGTTTTTTCAAAACCAAAGTATCCCAAATTTATAATCACATATTCAAAACTCAAATTGAAGTGAGCAAACAAGAAGAAAAATTCAAACAAGAGGCAGGCCTGCTTAAAAAGTCCTGCAAGCAGGAGCCAAAGGATGTGGAGTTAATCCAAGACCTGTTAGCGCTGCAAAAAGGATTTCCGCTACAATCCCTAACGCAAATAACAACATAACAAGTGTGCAAGAAACATTACAGAAATATCTCAGAGCATTTGAAAAACTAAGAATAGATAGAGCACACGGCATTGCTCCGCATAAACCCATTCTTCTACTTTCTATATTACAAACATTTCAGATCGGAATAAACAACTCCCAAAGAATTTACATCAGTCCCGAATTAGTTGCTTTATTCAAATCCAATTGGAGTTTATTGGTTATTTCAAATCACGATTGCCGATTTGCATTACCATTTTATCATTTAACAAGCGATAAGTTTTGGAAACTAATTCCAAAACCGGGCTTTGAAAATATTCTTCAACTCTCTGCATCCCTGCGAAGTTTTGCAAACCTAAATGCAGCAGTTGATTTTGCTGTTACAGATGAAGATTTACTTGCTTTAATGAATGATAAAAAAGTAATGGAATATTACAGCAGTTTTTATTGGATAAATACTTCCCTGAAACTTAATGCAATTTTGGTAATTCGTCAGGTGGGCATCAAAAACTATTTAATGATATTGAGAATAAAATTTTAAACGAACCATCGGAAGAATACAGGCAAGAAATAAAGAACTTAATGGAGCAAAAGAATGAGGAAGGGATTTTTTTAAGATGTTGTTTGTTTAAAAGAGAAATACCAAAAATCTACAACAACACTTGTTGTATTTCTGGAATGAGAATAGATGCTACCATTTCTGTATCAATGGTGGATGCTTGCCACATCGTTCCATTTAGTGCGAGTTATGATGATACAGTAACTAGATGTCATGCTATTCATAAGCTGACGGACAAACGCCTTTCGCCCTGTGTCATAATTTCCGGGCGCTCAAGAAGTTTTCCAGGCCAATATTTTTCACCCTTCCAATAAACCATGGTCATCTTTGTTTTCATGGTACGCTCCTACATTGCGCCAATAGGTTAATTTACCGTAATATTATTGCAAATAGCCTGTGATTTCAAAAACGGATGGAGAGATATACAAAACCGCTGGCTCAGCAGCTTTTTTTCGTATATTTTCTGCGCGAGCGCATTGTTTTGAAGAACTGCCGCCCTTCCCTTAATCTTCTTTTCCGTTCCACGGGGTCCTGAAGCATTTTTTTTACTATTCTCAGAATAATGCGTGGTCTGAAGTAGAATTTTTTATAGAATTTTTCCGTCCAGAGGATGATTTCTTCTGCAGGGAGGTCCGGATACTCTATGTTGCATAGCTGATGTCCGGAAGAACTTAACATAGTGCCGGTCTTTAAGTATCCGTTCTTTTCGCAATAATCATAAAATTCAGTGCCCGGATAAGGCGATGCTATAGATACCTGCATCGTGTCAGGGTCCATCTCTATGGCAAATCGGATGGTGTCTTCCATTGAAGACCTGTTCTCCCCCGGCAATCCCAGCATAAAAGTGCCATGAATTTGTATGCCGAGACTTTTACATTCGCCGGTAAACCGTTTGGCCTGATCAATCGTAATCCCTTTTTTAACGTTTTTCAGAATTTCATCATTGCCGGATTCATAGCCTACTACGAGCAATCTGAGGCCGCCTTCCTTCATCTGTTGTAACGTTTCGCGGTCGAGGTTTGCCCTTGATGTGGCAGACCATGTAATTCCAAGGTCCTTTACCTTCCGGCTAAACTCCTGCACCCTTTTTCTGTTTGCGGTAAATGTGTCGTCGTCAAAAAAAATCTCTTTCACTTCGGGAAACCGTTCCTTGCAATACATCAGCTCCCTGATAACATTATCAACGCTCCTTACGCGATACTGATGTCCCATCATCGTTTGTGGCCAAAGACAGTAAATACATTGTGAGGGACAACCCCGTCCGGAATAAATCGACAGGTACGGATAGCGCAAATAAGGGATTTCGTAATCTTTATAGTTCAAATCACGCTCATAGATTTTCGTAACAAAGGGAAGGGAGTCCAGATCGGTAGTAAATCCACGGTCAGCATTATGAACAACGCCCGAACCATTCAGGTAACTTATCCCTTTCACCTCTTGCAACGCTTTGCCTTCCGCAAGTTCCTTAACGGTAATGTCGAACTCCCCCCTTGCAACAATGTCCACAATCCTGTCCTCACGCAACGCATCTTCCGGCTGTATAGTAACGTGCGGACCAACAAAACAAATGACCGATTCCGGATTGGCCGCCTTTATCTTTTTGGCAGTTTCCCTGTCAATGGATAATGTAGGGGTATTTGTGTACATCACAACCAGCTCATAGTCCCCTGCAAGGGAAACGACCTCATCAATCTGCAGCCCTTGCGCCGGTGCGTCAACTACTTTGCTTCCAGGGATGAGTCCCGCGGTATAACACAACCACGTGGGATACCAGAAGGAACGCACTTCCCTGCGAGCCTGATAGCGGGAGCCGGCGCCGCCGTCAAATTGGTCGAAACAGGGTGGATTTAATAAAAGTGTCTTTTTCATCATGTTTAAAATTAACGCATTTTTTTATTTGATTTGCAATCTTTTTTTTGTATTATCAACACTTTGCAAAAATAAACATACAACCACGTGCAAGGTCTATAATAACAAATAGTTAGAAACCGGAGAGGTTTTTGCCAAACATTGTTGTTCAGGAAGTGCTTGTAAAATGTAATTATTTTACCTTCCGTATTGCAAACGATCTCCGTCGTGTGTAATTTTATCCTTTTGTTGCTTATAATGATGCATCGTTAATCAACCATGGCCGTATATTGCTTCTCCATACTCACATTCTTATCGTTTACCTATTATATTGCTGCGTTTTTATGTACTTTGACGGTATTCAGAGAGAAGGGAGAGGAAACAGAGATGCCTCATTTCGAGGGGATCAGTTTTTTAAAACCCATTACCGGCGAGGTATACAATTTATACAACAATATCAAATCCTTCCTTGATTTAAGAGCCATTCCCATAGAAATTCTGTTTGGTGTCAGTTCAAAAGACGATCCCGCCTATGGCATTTTAACAAAGCTGGAAAATGAATTTCCCGGCATCTGCAAAATAATCCTGTGCAGCAACCATAAGAAATATTCAAACGAAAAGGTGGGGAAACTCATTACCCTTACGGAACATGCACGGTATGATATCATTAATATTTCCGACGCCGATGTATTAGTACCACAGGACTTCCTGCAATCGTTGACCCACATAAAGAACGCCGGCATGGTCACCAATTTGTATCGGGGAATACACAACGAAGGGATCGGGGGGCACCTCGAGGTTATCACCATACTCTCTGATATATTCCAGGGCGTGTGTATGGCAAAAATTTTTCATGGGATAAATTACGGTTTTGGGGCTTCAATGTTTCTTACAAAACAGTCGCTGGAATCGATTGGCGGGTACGAAGCGTTAGGCAATATGCTGGCGGATGATTACCATCTCGGAAACAAAATCAGTAAAAACGGAAATCCCGTTACGCTCTCAACAATTCTGGTAAATACCGTTGTCGGGAAATCGAATTTTAAGAATTATTTTGTACGTCAATTACGATTATGCAAGACGTACAGGGTCTCAGAACCTGTCGGATATTTTTTATTTGGCATATCTTTTGGTTCTGTCTGGTCGCTGCTATTGTGTTTTTTTACCTCTTTTTCTCTCCCCGCTATCTCTCTTTTTGGCACGGCAATCATTCTGCGTTTTCTTAGCATTACCCTAACAGGAACCCTGCTGAGCAAGATTCCATTTTCATGGGTGTATTTGCTCGTTCCTATACAGGAATTTTTGGGATTTTATACATGGTTATTGAGTTTTTGCGGCAACAAAATTACCTGGAAAAATAAAAAATTTGTCCTTGGCAAAGACGGAACGATTGCTCAAATCAACCCTGAGTAACAAGGTAAACGCCAAATACTATCACTGCGGTCCCTGCCCACCTGAGAGGGCTAACCTCTTCTCCGAGCATGAATGTAGCTAAAAAGGCGGTCATTATATAACAGAGAGACGTCAGTGGAAGCACCAGGCTTAATTTCGAGAAAGAAAGAATATACATCCATGAAAAAAATCCGATCGCATGAAAAAATATCCCGAAAACGATCCATGGATTTCTCATGACAACCAGGGCGTAAAAAAGTATTTCCCTTACACTGTATGCGGTAAGTTCTCCTATCCCAACCATCCCTTTGCTCAAGAAGGTGTGCCCGAAGGCTTGCGCTATGAGCATGAAAAACAGGAACCCGAACGTTTTTATCATTGTTGCACCTTTATTTCTCTATAAGTAATAATCCTGATACCATTTTCCACAATACATTTTTTTACATCCTTATCCATAAGTGCGCTGAAGTCAGCATTATTTGGCTCCGGATGACAATATATTTCAAAAGGCGTCTTATCAATTCCCGGAAGGGTCTTCTTCAGGTAATCAGCCGTAATATTCCCCGATTCCAGAAGGCCTATTACCAGGGGAATATGTCCGATGCCGTATTCCTTTAGTAACGGCGCTGCCCTGCGGGCGAGTATTTCAAAAATAATTTTATGGCTTATTTTATACAACAACTTCTTCCCCGATACGAACAAATTCATAAATAGAGGCTCACGGGGTATCCTGATATAGGGGATGTTATATACCTTGCATAATTCCACTGCATGCCATATTACCGATGGATGAAGATGTATGTTTAAGTGACCGTCCAAATGCCCCAGAGATATTCCCGACTCTAAAGCCTTTTCTGTTTGAGCCCTGATTTCGCGTCGTATCTGATCCGCAATTCCCCTTTTAAAGAAAAGATTCATCCCTGCAAAGAAAGGGTTTTCGCAAAAATTTCCCTTAACATCCGCAAGTCCGGGAATATCCTTATGCTTTAACACCGAATGCCCCTGGAGCAGTGTAAGATGAATGCCCACGCCAAGTCCGGGGTTCCCCTTAATAATGCTGCAGGCTCCGGGAAACGCCAGCCCCCCCGCCATTATGCTGGCACTGGATAAAACACCTTCCCTGAACGCTGTTTCCACGCATACATTCACGGCATCAGATTTTCCAAAATCATCGGCATTAATAACGCACTTTTTCATATCGGAACAAAGATACTATAAATACCCTGCTCTTACAATTATTTTTGTAATAGTTCATATATATGTGTTTTATGGCAGCCCCCCTAAAATGGACAAGCCGGAACCAAACAGACAAAAAATAAAAAATTCGTAACATTTTAACTTTTTAAAAAATTCACGGTATAGAAAAAATACCATGTCGCCCCGTTAGGGGCGGTCTGTTTGTAGCACAATAAAATTCAATAGAGTAAATAGCTCCGTAGGAGCGGCCTGTACGTATTCCGGCAGACCTGTTTAATATGGATTTACAAGAGACAGGTCGCTCCTGCGGAGCTTATAGGTAATACATTTTTCAAAAAACTAAATTGTTACAAAAATCCGGAATTCACCATTAAATATTTTTCCAAAAAATGCAAAGAAATTACCGGTTGTTATTCTGCATGTATTTCGGGCAGACGGCATTGTTACTCATTTTTAAGTTGAAGTTATTCATTATTATAGGGTAGAAATATACAATACGTATTTGTATGGGTATTTCATAGATAAGGCATTGTGTAATAATATAGCCCTTATAAAACAAATGTTGTACTGAATATTTCCCGCACTAACTGAAAAAGAGAAAAAAATGTTAAACACCTTCTATAAAAATAGTTCAATTTATTTTGCTGCACCTTCTTTTCAAAGCACTGACTTGTCCACTGCAGTGTTGTTCTACATCGGAAGCGCTGTTTCGTCATTGATGGTTAAGATACGGAGATTGCAAGGTGTTTGAAATCATTGCCAGAAAAATCGCTGCCATTGCGTGCTCCCGTCCTAAAATAGTATTATTCGTTGCCCTCCTGCTTACGCTCATTTCTTCGCTCTATACGGTGAAGTATTTAACATTTAACCCTGACCGAAACTCCCTTATCTCAAAAGAAAAGGAATATAATAAAAGATTCCTGAAACTAATGGACGAATTTGGCCAGGTTGATAACCATATCATCGTAATGGAATCAGATAATACGGATGCTCTTATTAACGCTGCGGAACAAATTGCAAAAAGGCTAAAGAACAGTCCACGCCTTATTAAAAACATTTTCTATAAAGTGAACAAAACAGATTTTGAGAAAAAGGGGCTCTTTTATCTTGATGTTGAAGAACTTCTCAAAATAAAAACAGATTTGTTACATACCATGGAAAACAGGGCGCAACTACCCCAAGCATACCAATACGAAGATATTTTCGCCCAATTTGAGCATTCACTGACGCAGAAAACCCATGCACAAACAACAGACGACAGCAACATCACGGAAGACATCGACAGGCTTATCGCCCTTCTTCAGGACATGAATAACAACCTCCGTGAAAACAATGTCATGCCGGAATCTCCATTGCAAACAGCGATGCAAGCTCACGGCGGAATACCTTTTTCCCCCGCTGCTATGGCTTTCGGCGATTCGCCGGATACCGCATATTATAATCTCTTTGACAACGGACGCATTCTCTTGATGGAGATAACGGTTAATGATATTGACGGATTGTTGACGGGTACGGATTCCACCAGTTTTATCAGAAAACAAGTTGCAGCAGCAAAAGAAATGTGTCCCGGAGTCGATATCGGCCTTACAGGAACCGTTGCTATGGAAGCCGACGAAATGGAAATTTCTCAGAAAGAAATGTTATACATTTCCATTGCCGCACTTGTGGGAGTTGCTATACTCTTTATCATCTCGTTCAATTCAATCGTAATGCCGTTACTCGGCATGCTCACCCTTTTGTGTTCGATAAGCTGGACGTTTGGCTTTACAACATTGGCAATAGGGTACTTAAATCTCTTTTCCATTGTATTTGCCGTTGTTTTAATCGGTCTGGGAATAGATTTCAGCATCCACCTCATGTTACGTTACACAGAATGCAGGAAGCTCGGTCATGAGAAAAGGGACGCATTATGTAAATCAATGGAAAATACCGGAAAAGGCATCATCCTGGGCGCTGTTACCACGGCAATATCGTTTTACTCCACTCTGTTAATCGATTTTAAAGGATTAAGCGAGCTAGGGCTAATCGCGGGAACGGGCATTTTGCTCGCATTGATCTCCACGCTGTTTTTGCTTTCCTCGCTTATCATCTTATGTGACAAATTCATTACTGCAGAGAAAAAAATGTTTCCGGCGGCTTCATTATGTACACCGGTAAAAAACTGGATGTTCAGTATAGTAGTTTCATGCAAAGTCCCCCTGACGATTGTTTCCATATTGTTTGCAATTGGTTCATGCTTCTTTGTAAGGCACATAAAATTTGACGACAATCTGCTGAACCTCCTGCCACCCAACCTGGAATCGACCCGATACGCAATAAAAATTATTCAATCAACCGGCACTGCCACATGGTTTGGGGCGATTGTCGCAGATACTCCTGAAGAAGCGGAGAGGGTGTCCGAACAGCTCCTGCGGCTCAAAAGCGTGGGAAAGGTAGAAAGCATTGCTTCGGTGCTTCCCGACGAGCAGGAAAAAAAGGTGGGCATTATAAAAGAGTTGAAAGCCCTCGCACAAACTATACCCATTCCCGGGAATGCCGGCGATGCGATACGATATCAGGAATTGAAAACCATTCTTGAACGGCTGCGATTCCGGCTCACTTTCGGCAAAAATATGGGGCTGCTGAAAGAGGGTAGCGGTCCCCTTGCCGACCGCCTCCTCATCCTTAACAACAAAATAGATACCTTTTTGCGGAATGCAGAAACTTTGCCGGAAGCAGAAATTGTGGAAAGATTATCCAAAGGACAACGGACTATTCGCAAACATCTTGAATACCTGAAGCATGGAATGGTTCCCGAACCCATGACCATAGACGATTTGCCCTACGGCCTGAAAGAACGATTTGTCGGGAAAACGGGGAAAAACATGGTATATATCTTTCCCAAAGAAGACATCTGGACGGAAGGAAAACTGGGCGAGTTTGTATCTGAAATACGGAGTATACAGCCTGAAGCTACTGGTGCGCCATTTCAGATTTATGATACAAACAGATTAATCAAGCGGGGGTTTTTGATCGCCGGAGGCTACACACTGGCTATTATTTTTTCGATCCTCCTCTTAACCTATAGAAATATAATACTTACCCTGACCACCCTTTATCCCCTGCTTCTGACGATTTTATGGACAATCGGATTTATGAAATTGTTCCGTATTCAGCCAAACCCGGCAAATGTAATCGCATTTCCACTAATACTGGGCATCAGCATTGATAACAGCATCCACACCATGATGCGGTTAAATGAAAAGGAAGGCCTTTGGATACATCAAACCAGCACGGGAAAGGCTATCATCATATCTTCACTCACAACCATAATAGGATTTGGGTCTTTGGCGTTAGCCTCACACCGGGGGGTCTCAAGCCTTGGATTGATCCTCGCAATCAGCCTCTCATGCAGCCTTGTGACGTCCATATTCGTCCTGCCTTTCACCCTTTCACTCATACATGAATACAGAAAAAAATGCACGCGCCGCCTTTATGGTGAAAAAGCTGCCTAAGGGCAGGCAACCACATTTTGTAAGGGAATGCATTAGTAACTTATCGCAACATCTTTGTCTTTTGAAACTGGAAATTTTCAAGTAGTGCGACGAACCTCGCCGCACTACTTGAAAATTTATTGGAATTAGCTATTACGTGAATAGCGAGCAGCAACCGTTTGTCGCAAATGCTTCGTCACTACGGTTTCAAAGAATTAAAGCTTTGTAATGTTTTGAATAGGATTTGAATCTTATGCTTTGTAATTAGAATGTGCTTCGTCATTGGCCAATTATAGGTACGCAGCGCTCCGCAGGATCATACGAGTTTTTTAATCCTCGCAATCAGCCTCTCTCTCGCAAGGGAGCCGATGCCCCTCTTTCTTTGCTACCTTACGGCGCGAACGTGGTATTTGATGTTGGCATCTGTATAGGTGTAGTCGCAATATCCCGAATCAAACCTGACAACCCATGCCGTCCCTTCTTTTCTTATATCTGAAGTCCAGGCTCTTTCCTGGAGGGGATCAAATACCTCATCGATGTTTAATCCGCACTTTTTCTTTACTGATTGCATTAGCGACATGGCTTCCTCGGTGGTTGGCAAACGCCAGTCGTTATAACCCGCAAATTGGTCACTGTTTAGTTTAGAAATATAGTGTTTTGCCCCTGCGTAATTCATTTTTTTTTGTGAACCGGATTGCTGCCATATAATATGAACAACCCGGTCATGCACAACTTTTCCCGCTTTTTGTATTTCATACGCGTGGGTAATTCCTTTTCCTAAAGGATTTCTTCGCGAATCAAATAGTCCTTTTTCTTTCAATACGGATTGTATCTTTTCCGGTGATAAGCCATTTTCCGGGGTATTGCGAAGGAATATTGCCGTAACTACACTGCCCGTTGATTTAATAGCATAAGTCTCCATTGCCGCAGACACAATGCTATTAGCAGGTACTATTGCAATTAACACAAGAATGATTAGTAAGGCAAGACTGCCTGAATAAAGAGCATGGCTTCTTTTCATATCTTTTCCGTCTGTGCTTATATAGGTTCTTTTCAAACGAAGTGCTTCATAACCACTAAGGCGCAGATGGCGCGACTGTGTAAAAACTGCGCGGCAAACATCGCTATTATTGGAATTTTTGCAACAGATTAGATTTTTGAAAAGGTAAAAACGCTCGTTCCCAAACCGGACATACTTGGCCAAATGGGTAATTTTGCTTTGTTTTATGGGTCTAATCTCCCCACTTTGTTGATGAAAAACGGTAAAATATGAGTAAAAACGGGGGTTTATAGTAGTTCATCCCCACTTTTGAGACAAACAAAGTTAATTTTGACCCCGTCTGCAGAGCTTGGTAGCGAGAACGAAAAATTCATGTAGTGCGACGAACCTCGTCGCACTACATGAATTTTTCAAAAGGCTAAAGTGTTGCCTAAAATCGGATTTGTTTGACTATATCTTTGTATTGGACAAAGATAAAAATCCTTCCTCACTTGAAATGAGGAAGGACGGTTATCTCTTAATAAAATACTGATTAAAAACGTGGAAAAACAATTCACCGACAACGAACTGTTATTCGGCACTTTTATTTATAGAAAGTAGTGGCCTCTGTTTCTTCTACTGGCCTGTCAAGGCGATCATCCTGCATCGAAACTTTAAACCGTACATCCCCTTCGCTTAGTGCTTTTACAACAACCTTCCATGTTGCCTTTGCCTTTGGAGCCAAACTTGGTAGCGGATCAAAGCTGAAAACCTTGCCATCATCTGAAAGACTACCACCGGTTGCGCCCGATGATGACACATACTCCATCTCGTCCTCAAGCGTACATGACATTTTAACATTCTTGCTATGGGAAGATCCCTGGTTCGTTACCGTAATAATATAAGTTTCGTCCTCCCCAACCTCAACCGGGTCATGTACATCAACTACTTCCAGCAATATAGCAGCAATACCTAAGACATCAGTCGCTGCTGTTACCGATACGGCATCCGCACAGACTGCCTCGGCAGTGGCCCTGTTTAATACAGACCCAAGTCCGTTAGGACGCAAGGTAATACTTAGCTTTCTCGTATCTTTTGAATACAATGTACCCAGGTTCCAAACGACAGAGCCGTCAGACAGTACACCGCCGGAACTTGCGTTTAAAAATGTTGCATTTGCGGGTATTGTATCCTCCACTACCGTTGTTCCGGCATTACCATCTCCTACATTTTTCACTGCTATGTCGTATGTTATATCACGTCCGATGTATATCTTGCCAGGCCCTTTCTTTGTAATCTGCAATTCCGGTTTTTGCACAACAGTGGTTGTTTTGTTAGATTCAGCGCTTAATCCAGTGTCGGCAACTACCGTTGCAACGTTACGGTACTCTCCTGTTTTATCGGCGGTTACGTCCAATGTAACCGTCCTTGATTCACCTGGAGCAAGAGTACCAATTTTCAATACAACATTGGAAAGCCCATCGTGCGTTTTGAGACCTTCAGGCAAAGATTCTTTTATCTCGACATTTTTGGCATATCCGGTTCCTGAATTCTGCACAACAAACGTAAAAGGTATCACATCACAAATCAATACCGCCGGTGGCGCATTTTTGGTAAGCAGCAACTTTGGCTGTACTGCATTTGCAATGGAACAGAATGGAGGCAGATTATAGGTGACATCCGTACAGAAAGATATGGATCCCTCTTTCACCGGAATACCAAATACCCGAAATGATTTGTTTTCATCCGGAGACAATTCTCCCATGTTCCATTGTATAACATTTTCCTTTGTTATATCAGCTTTTGGAGTGGCGTTTTTCATTTCAAAATTATTTGAAAGCGTTTCGATTACCTTTACATCCATCAGCTTCTGGCCTGAAACATTGGTTATCGTGATAACATAGTCGAATAATTGCCCTACCTGAGGTTCCGAAGGAAGGTTTTTATCGATAAGAACAAGCCCATGCTGTTTATCCGACATATGAAGTCTTTTATATTCGGCTGCGGCTTCCGATTTTGTTTCTTTTTTTACGGAAGATTTTTTTTCCGATGCTGCCTGGGTTTCATCGTATCCTCGCGCGGAAACAACTTCCTTCTCATTCGAAAAATACCTGTTTGTATAACTACACCCGTATAAAAATGGTAAAGTTGCGAAAAGAATATAAAGCAAAAATACGGCTCTTTTAAATTTATTCATATATAGTATCTCCATTAAATGCATGCTATTTAAACAATTTTATAGAAAGCAAAAAAGCCAGCAAAAAGAGCTGGCTTTTTTGCTTCTATTTATGAGTACCCATAAATATCATACTAACCACATTAACCGACCAATAAATAACTCCCGGCTTTTATAAGAAATTATTCATAGAAATGGGTGGCCTCGGTTTCTTCTACCGGCCTTGTCAAACGATCATCGGTCATATTAACTTTAAACCTCGCGTCGCCGTCGCTCAAGGCCTTTACTTCAACCTTCCATGTTGCCGTTGCTTTTGGAGCCAGGCTTGGCAATGGACTAAATGTTACAGTCCTGCCTTCACCATCGATTGTCCCGCTAGTTGCACCGCCGGAGGATATATATTCCATACTATCTTCCAGTGTACAGGTTATCCTGATATTTCTGCTGTGGTCAGTTCCCTGGTTGGTAACGGTAATAATGTATATCTCATCATGTCCCACCTCAATTGGATCATGTACGTCAACAACCTCAAGCAATATAGCGGAAATACCAGCAACATCTGTAGTTACGGTTGCAAATACCGCTTCTGCACATACCGCCTCGGCAGTAGCCTTGTTCTCAACGGTACCAATACCATTTGGCTGTACGGTAATACTTAATTTTTTTGAATCGTTTGGCTGTAAAGTACCCAGATTCCATTTTACACCACCTGCCGACATTGCTCCGCCATTGGTCGCATTCAAAAATGTAGCATTCGCAAGGATGGTATCTGTTACTACTGTTGCCGATGCCGGACCATTTCCTATGTTACTTACCGATATATCATAGGTAATGTTACGTCCAAGATAGATGTTGTCAGGTCCTGTGTTTACAATCTCCAACTTGGGCTGTAATACAACCGTGCTTGTTTTGTTTGACTCAATGCTTAATCCGCCATCCGCAACTGCTGTTGCAATGTTATGATATTCACCAATTCTTTCTGCTGTAACATTTAGTGTCGCCGTTCTCGACTCTCCAGGCGCAAGGGTGCCGATCTTCATGATCACACTGGCATGTCCGTCCTGGGTAGTTAATCCGTCAGGCAATGATTCTTTTATCTGAACATCCCTGGCCATTCCCGTTCCGCTGTTCTGTACTACAAAAGTCAATGGTATGGTATCGCAAAGCAATACAGATTCCGGAGCCTTTTTGGAAAGCAACAACTTTGGCTGCAATATTTCCGGTTCGAGGCAAATATCCGGCAATTGGTATTCAAGGTCGGTACAAAACGGCATCTTACCCTCTTTGGTAGGGGTACCTGCTAACCGGATAATTTTAGTTTCATGAGGCTGCAGTGTGCCTAGTTCCCATACAGCAATACCTTCTTTCATGCTGTCGTTTATACTTTTTAACATATCAGGGTCTGACCCTGTTATGTTAAAATTGCCTGGCAGGCTATGAATAACCTCTACATCATCAATCTTGCTGTCAATAAGGTTTGTTACTTTTATAACATATTCATAAGGAACGCCCACTGCGCCTGTCCTGGGTGCTATTTTTTCCATATAAATAACGCTGCAACAGTCCTTATTGCCTGTTGGGTATGCCATAGAGGTTATTAACATGTCAGATTTAGGCTCAGGTTTGGGTTTGGGTTTTTCTTTTTCGCTATGTATCGTTTCATAATGCCTGGGACCTGGTTCATCGTTAATATGACCGTGGTAATGTTTTCCTTTTTCGTCAGGATCGTGTTTAATACCACTTCCCCATGAATTGCTTCCAATAACAGCCCACAATATAAAAAGCGGTACAACCAAGAACATCTTTCTTAAATGGTTAATTTTCAAAGTGATGCCTCCTTTCAATAAAGGTAAAATCGTCTGGACTAAAATACTTAACCCCCCACAAAATCAGAACCGGTTTTAATGCCCCTTCCAGCATGGTAAAAAATTATTTTTTTGATTTAATCTAAACAAATGATTTCTATATTTCTCCGCAAACGTAACTATTCAGCGTAAAACAATATATGCTTCCTTCCCAAGCAGATACTTCACTATGTTCAGCACAAGGTTTGGAAACAGGTTCGCTTTACACTCCGGTAGTTTGGCAAATTACTTAGTTTTCTCAATTTATACTGTGCAGCAGAGGCTTTTTCTCTATATTCAAATATAAACAGTTTTTTTTTCCTGTCAATACCTGAAAATGGGGGTATTCAAAACATGTCCATACTGCTTTTTACCCGCAGGACATTCCAAATGAATGGTTCTCGTTTTTTAAAAATCAATTGCAGGGGGTTACATATTTATTTATATTTTCAGCAATAGTATTCCACGTCCATTTTCGTTTTTCATCATCGGCTTCCAGTAGCGTGATGCGGAATCCCTTCCTTGTGCAGCAAAAGCCTGTTAATGGCACAACACATATCCCCGTTGCCCCGAGAAGATAATAAACAAACCTTTTATCTACCTCCACACCACTTACCTTATCCAGGATGTATTTTTTAACAGCAATGTTTTCGATCGGCAGGGTTTGTTGGGCATTTAAAACACCATCCTTAAATACGATGGACATATAGAATGCCCCCTGGGGTTTTACCACTCGTATGCCATCTACCTTTGAAAAGATTTCGCATGCCTCATACGCACGGTATTCATACTTCTCCCTACGCATTTTCAGATGTGCCGGATAATTGGGATTACCCATTATCAGCGGAATAGCATATTGGGGCAGGCTGGTGGAACATACTTCAAGCATTTTTGCGTTAATTAAACTTTTGATATAGTTCTTGAATTCCGGATTTGATTCCTGGTTGAATACCTCAATCCATCCGCACCTGGAACCAGGCCATGGAAATTCTTTGGAAATGCCGCGCATTGCCATGCCGGGCACTCCGCCGATTATTTCGCTGAGATTTGCCGTTTCCGCGCCGTTATAAACGATATTTGCATATATTTCGTCACAGATGAGAAACAACTCATACCTTTTTGCGATTTCAACTATCTTTTCAAGGAAGGAGCGCGGGTATACCGATCCTGTAGGATTGTCGGGATTGATGATAAGCATGCCGGCAATGGAATCGTTATACTTTATTTTATTTTCAATATCATTAAGATCCGGCAGCCAATTGTTTTCAGGGTCAAGATCATACGTAAGGTGATCATACCCGGAGTGGGCTGCCTCTGCTGATGAGTGTGTGGAATATGCAGGCGAAGGTCCAATTACACGTGCTTCCCTCTTCAAAAGACTGAAGATGGTGGAAACGGCATCGCCTAATCCGTTGAAAAAGATAATATCGTCCGGCGAAATTTGATACCCGCCGCGTTTGTTTACCAGATCGGCAAGGAATTTTCTCGTTTCCGGAACGCCCTGTGTTGCTACGTATCCATATGTCTTATCTTCTGATACCAATTGAATAACAATGTCTTTTATCCATTGAGGGATTTTCTCTCCTTTTTGAACAGGATCCCCTATGTTCTCCCAGGTTATTTCAACGCCTAATTTTTTTAATTCATTTGCTACCGCTACGATAGCTCTAATTTCATATGTAAGATGTCTCCAACCTTCATGTTCAATGCCTCTGCGCATAATCCCGCGTACCCTTCAAAAAAAGAATGATTTTACTGATTAAACAAAATATATGATTACGTATTTCCTGATAAAGTATTTTACAGGAAATAGTTACCATGTGAAAAAAGGATTTAAAAAACAAAAAAATGATTCTACAAATGTATTCTTGTACATGCAAGAAATATGTTTATGAAGAGTGTTCGACAAACGGGTATTTTAAATGGTAAACTAGGTCTTTCACTAAGACCATAAAAGAGTAGAGCTTATTTTGAAAGCATAGATTCTTTGACTACATTATATGTCTTGCAGACACCTTTTTAAGATGAATGGGAGGGTGCAGTCAATAATGAAAAGTTGTGTACTGGGAATTGATGGCGGGGGTACAAAAACCACTTGCCTCCTTTCTGATGATACAGGAAAGATAATCGGGCAGGGAAGGGGGGGCCCTGCGAATCCCAATCTGGTTAATAATGACGATATAAGAGCCGCAATGCAGGAGTCCATTTCCGGTGCCATCCACTCTTCGTCCGTTCCCGAATTCAGGATAGAGGCCTTGTGTGCAGGCATAGCCGGGGGTGTAGAGGAAGAGACAAGGCATACAATGAGAAAGGTAATTTGTCAGGTAACAGACCGTTATGGTGCGGATTCACGGTATAAACATTTATTTGCCGGAGATATGCAGATTGAGGTGTATACGGATGCAATTATTTCTCTTGTTGCCGGGGCTGGCAATCGGCATGGAATTGTTGTAATTTCCGGCACTGGTTCCATCGTGTATGGAGAACGTTTTGACGGGAAAACGGCAAGGGCAGGGGGTTGGGGCAATTTTCTGGATAATGAAGGGAGCGGTTACGAAATAGGGAAGATGGCTCTGCGGGCAATCATGAGGGCATACGACGGAAGGGATCGCCAAACCCATCTTGCGGAATATATCCTTAAGGAATTACACTTTAGCACGCCAGCGGAAATGGCAGCGCATATTTTGAAAAAACCTCCGGAATACGCCGGTGTTGCCGGTATTGCAAAACTGGCACATAAGGCGGCAAAATCGGGAGATACCGTTGCACTGCATATTTTAACAAATGCGGCCGTTGAACTATGCCACGGAGTACTGGCGGTGGCAAAAGCACTTTCTTTTACGAAAGAAAATTTTCCACTGGTACTAGCGGGTGGTGTATTGCGCAATAGCGATTTTGTAGAAAAGCCCCTTGTGCATAAAGTAAGGCAGTCTGCGCCTGGGGCAATGCCGGTATTGCTTGCGGAAGAGCAGGCAAAAGGCGCGGTAATCCTGGCATTGAAGCTTGCCGGCATGGAAAAATCACAGGGGAATGGTACCGGCGGGAATAGTGAAAGGAACGGCGGTGGCGGCATTTAAATTGTATCGGCCAAGGGTACGGGAAAGCAAGACACAGAATACGGTGATATTGTGGGGGAAATCGCTGTTGAATGCCTTCTTGTTCATTGCAGTATTCATGGTTGTTTTGCCATGTGCGGCGCAGCGTATAATTACGGTAAAGGCGCCGATTCCTCCGGCAATTGGCATGTGGGGCGGAGGGCTTCTTGTATGTGCCGGTATGGTTATGTGGATACACTGTCTTTGGGTTTTCAGCCATAAAGGCAGGGGGACTCCTCTCATGTTGGATGCGCCGAAAAATCTTGTTACCGATGGGTTTTTCCGTATTATGCGCAATCCGATTATGTTGGCGGAACTCATGATAATCTGGGGAGAAGTTCTCTTCTTTGCTAATCTGGGTATACTTATTTATGCGATTGTGATTAGTATAATAGCGCATATATTGGTTGTTTATTTTGAAGAGCCTGAGCTGAAAGGACGTTTTGGCAAGCAATACGAAGAGTATTGCCGGCAGGTTCCAAGATGGCTTCCCGGAATTAAAAGTAAACAAAGAAGAGAATAATGCGATGATGGGTTGTTGATGTGTCGATACTGAACAGTCAAAGAATTCCTGTTGCAACACAACGGTCAAGTGAGTTAAACTAAAAAAACGCTACATTTTAGCTGTACAGTAGAAGGCAATCGTGCGGGAATTACACGTTTATATCAATTCATTTTCCCTGTTAATTCGTGACGTAAAAGATTTACAGCATGTCTGAATGTCCTTTAATATGACAAAGAGAAAAGATCACTGGGAACGGGTGTATTCGGATAAATCGCCTTTTGAGGTTAGTTGGTATCAAAATGAACCATCCGTTTCCTTGCGCTTGATTGAAAATTGCCAGTTGGAAAAAAATGAACCCGTTATCGACGTGGGAGGCGGTGCGTCTGTATTGGTAGACCGTCTTTTAGAGAAAGGATACACGCGGCTGGCGGCGCTGGATATCTCATCAAAAGCACTTGATTTCGCCAGGAACAGATTAGGGAATAAAGCGCAATATGTCGAATGGTTTGAAACCGACATAACAGAGTTTTCTTCTCGCCGGCAATTTTCGCTGTGGCACGACCGGGCTGTTTTTCATTTTCTGACAGATCCGGGAGACCGGGAAAAATATGTTGAGATTTTAGGAAAAACGTTGAGGCCTGGTGGATATTGTATTATTGCCGCTTTTGCGGTTGGCGGCCCAATGAAGTGCAGCGGCCTGAACGTTGTCCAATACAACGCGGAGAAAATTTCAGATGCATTCGGCGGTCAATTCGAACTTATCGGGGAAACGGGAGAAACACATATTACCCCTGCCAAAAAAGAACAACTGTTTTCCTATTTCAGCCTGTTGCGAAAGTGAAACACATGGGGAGCGGGATATGGTGCATCAATCACCCCTGATTTTAAGACCTCTCTACAGTATTAACCAGGCAAACCCATAGCATTACTATAAATTTTACCTTTTATTTTCGGGATATCGTTTTTTTGATTACGTATCCTTTTTGTTTATCCTTGTATTTTTTCGGAGTTACGCATTGTGTTTGTAGATGAAGCCGTTATTTATGTAAAAGGCGGGGATGGGGGAAACGGCTGCGTCAGTTTCCGCAGGGAAAAATATGTTCCACATGGCGGCCCAAACGGAGGCGATGGCGGGAAAGGGGGTGATATTATCTTGTTGGCAAGCGAAAAGATAGAAACCCTTTTAGACATTACCTCCAGAGTCAAACACATTGCAGATAATGGCATCCACGGAAAAGGATCGAACAAAAACGGCAAGGACGGAAAAGATATCGTCCTCTTATTGCCGCGAGGCACCTTAATAAAAGACAAAGAGAGCGACCGTATCCTGAAGGACATGAGCACTGCCGGAGAAAGCATAGTCATCGCCAGAGGCGGAAAGGGCGGTAGGGGGAACAAGCATTTTGCCACCGCAACGAACCGCGTCCCCCGTGAGGCAGAAGATGGGCAGCCCGGCGAGGCACGATGGCTGATTTTAGAGCTAAAACTTTTTGCGGACGCCGGTCTTATTGGTATGCCAAACGCGGGAAAATCTACATTGCTCTCCCGTATTTCCAAGGCAAGGCCCAAAATAGCAGATTATCCCTTTACCACATTACAGCCACAACTGGGTGTTGTAGAAATAGAAAACTTCCGGCGCTTTATCGTCGCAGATATCCCCGGCCTCATAGAAGGCGCACATAAAGGCATAGGGCTTGGAGACGAATTTTTACGGCATATTGAAAGAACAAAGGTGCTGGTACACATGCTGGACGCCTCTGTTTTCCCGGAAAAAGACCCGTTAGAGGCATACCGTATCATCCGTAATGAATTAAAACAGTACAATCCAAAACTCACGGAAAAAACCGAAATTGTTGTTGCGAATAAAATGGACCTCCTTGACGAAGAAACTGGCGCTGCATGCATTAAAAAGCTTGAAGAAAATATTTCCCACCCTGTCTGCCCCGTCTCAACAATAACTGGAAAAAATTTGAGTAGCCTGATTTATTTGTTGTCCAAAACATTACAAAAAGACACTGCTTAATCGGGAGCGGCGCCATGTGGCTGGCAATTGATATTGGCAATACGAACATCCACGCCGGAGTTTTTGAGGGGGATGTTTTACGCTCATCCTTTTCCCTCAGCAGCAGCGAGCCGCATATGCTGCATGATAGCCTCGCAAAAGCAATATCCACTTGTTCTCTCAAAAACAGTGTTTCTGCCGTGATTATTTCCTCCGTAAACCCAAAACCAGAAGAGGTTCTCTTCGAATGCATAAAAACCCGGTTACATGTGTCACCCCAAAAAATCGGAAAAGATATTCCCGTTCCTTTGTCTGTTTTTGCAGAGTACCCGGAAAAAATTGGCGCCGACAGATTGCTGAATGCGGTTGCCGCATATGAACGATTCCATGATTCGGCAATAATAATTGACGCCGGCACTGCAATTACCGTTGATGTTATAAATAATCACGGCGCCTTTCTCGGCGGTATTATTGCTCCCGGCATGGCTATTTCTTCAAAGGCATTACACCATGCTACTGCTCTGCTGCCAGAAGTATCCATCACGAAAAAACCTGATACTATTTTAGGCAGAAACACCGTCGAAGCGATACGGTCAGGAATTTACTGGGGCGCAATCGGAATGGTAAAACAATACATTGAACTCATTTGCAAGGAACTCCGCGATACACCGGCGATCATTGCAACAGGGGGAAGCGCACCTATACTGGCGCGGGAGATACCGTCAATCGCTTCCATAACACCGCACCTTACGCTGGAAGGTATTCAATGTGCGTACAAGGCCTGGCGGGAGAGGGAATAAGGAGCAGGAACGGGCCACTCATGCGGTACGGATGTACGGATAAATTTTTATGGTAACCAATCCTGCCTTCATAGCTTGAAAATGGAAAAAACAACCCTGACATGGTTCGGAACCCTGTCAGGGTTAATCAAGCAAGCAAGATGCTTCTAATACAATATCTGTCAACCGACAGATATTCGCAAATATTTACAAAAAATCGGGAATGCACCCTAAAAAACTACTTTGATACTACTTTTCCTGTTCTTGAAACTATGCCTTTTTTGAGATTTTTTTTAACAGGTTTTTATACCGAAGGTCTTTTCTGAGAACCGCAAGGTCTTTGTCGTTTTTAATATAGTAAATATCGTTGTAGCCCAAATCTATTGCCTTTTCCAGTGCAATAAACGCTTCTTCTGTATTTTTAAGCAACGCATAACTGCATGCCAGATTGTAATGCACAAACGGGTCATCTTTTCGCAGGCGGCACAGTTTCAGGTCAATCAGAAGACCCTTTTCGTACCTGCCCGTTTCAGTGTAAGCATTGCCTAAATACATAAGACACTCAACATAATCCGGTACCTTTTCAATGATCCCTTCGAAAAACCAGACAATAAACTCTTCCCCCTCCCTCTGAAATTCAGGAGCACGGAGGGTGAAGTTATATTTGGGCAGTTTTATTGGTGAAAGCGCCCTTTTTTTTGATTCTGTTTTCATTTGAACAATCCACCCTGTATTATGTGTACTCTGTTAAAGAAACATTGCGTCAATCCCTATGCAACCGTTTCGTTTTCTAAAACACCAACTACCTTTGTACGGTATGTATTAATGTGGCAAATTACGCAATTAACCGTACCCCTTTCTTTTATTTTGCCAATTTTATTGTTGCCACATTTGTTCCAATATTTTAAAACATATCCTTATCTTGTCCAAGTACAAAATTATCCGTTTTCTTTCTCAAAGGAAAATACATGACCATCGATAAACAATTGCTTAAAAATGCTCTTTCCGGCAAAAAAGATGTTGCGCTCAAAAAAATAACGGAACTCGTGGCATACAAAATATATGAGAGCCAGGAAAATCTTGGGGAAAAAGCGAACTACATTGCCGCGATTGATGCTATCGTCCAATACATATCAGAAAATTTTCCCGACATTCCTTCCTTCCGGGAAAGGCTGTCACATCTTAGCAAAGGAATATTGTCTGTTCATCAGTTCGCAGATATAATTTATGAATATTACAGGGAGAATCATTTCCTTGACTTTGAGGTGGTAAAAAATCTTATCTCTACGGCAAAAGACACCGACTTAAAAAAAATTACCGATATTGTGGCGTTTAAAATCTATCAGAGCCCCGAAGATAAGGGGCCTGAACTAAACTTTCTTTCCGCAGAAACATTTGTGGCGCATTATGTGTCAGAAAATTTTAAAAATATACCCGCCTTTAAAGAATATCTTACTACCCTTGGAAAAGGAGCTGCCACTTTAGAGACGTTTGCACAAATAGTGTACTATTATTATTATCGAAATGAAAACGAGCAGTCTTGCGCAAATGAATGAAACCATACTGATCGTAGATGATGAACGGGATATTGTAAACCTTATTATGTACCATCTGGAAAAGGATGGTTACAAAACGATTACCGCCTTGGATGGCGAGGCAGCGCTTGAGTTGTCGAAATCGGAACGGCCGGCGCTTATCATCCTGGATATTATGCTTCCCGGAATGAACGGTCTGGAAGTATGCAAGCGTTTAAAGTCAGATGAAGCATTGTCCGATGCTGCCATAATCATGTTGACCGCCAGGGGAGAAGAAGACGATATAACACGCGGCCTCAAACTCGGAGCAGACGATTATGTTACAAAGCCATTCAGCCCGAAGGAACTCGTAGCGCGGGTACATTCCGTACTAAGACGCACAAAGAATGCTTCCTTTAAAAAGGAATTGTTAGAAATAGGCGATCTGAAAATTAACATGGACAACTATGAAGTAAAAATCGGACACGATGTCATCCCCCTGACACTTACCGAATTCAAACTATTGTGTCAATTGGCAGGCAAACCGGGCCGCGTATTTACCAGGGACCAATTGATTGATGCAATCGCCGGAGTGGAAACAATTATTATTGACAGGACGATTGATGTTCATATAGCGTCCCTGCGAAAAAAACTGAAGTCGTTTAAAAACCACATCATAACGATACGAGGCATTGGATACAAATTCATGGAATGGCAAGCATGTTGAAACACAAGCCGGTTTTTAAAGCATGTTTCCTCCTTTTTTTACTGTTATCCGTTTGTTTCTTCTCCGCCTTTTATTACGTTCACAGAACACTGAAATCGCATCATGTAACCCTTCTCGACGAAAATATTCTTTCAAAATCATCTGCAGTATATAATTCTTTGAAAAACGTGCTGCAGGGAAACGACAGGGGAAAGATTGTTTCTGCCTGTGAAGATATCGGTAATTTACTCAAGGTCGGCATTGTTATCACGGATGCTGCCGGAAGTGTTGCCTATACTTCCTTAAATAAAAATATACCGGAAACATTCACGGAGGATAACGTTCTCGCACGCCTGCTTAGCGGCGGGGAAAACACTATATTTCACGATAAATTACACCGGGTATCACGCATATCTTTACCTATTGCTATTCCTGATGTGGATATAAAACTCCTTGTCGTTATTTCCCCTTTTGAACACGCTCACGCCGCGATCTCCGCTGTTTCAAAAAAAATTACCGTGTGCCTTTTAATTCTTTTTGCTGTTAGTGCTGCCATAGGATTCATCATTATCGAACGAATCCTTTCCCCGGTAGCAGAAATTACCGGAATTGCCATGGATTTTCTCCGGGGTGATTTTACGATGAGGGCGGATATTTCTTCCCGGAATGGTACGAAGGAACTTGCCAAAGCAGTTAATACGATGGGAAACCGTTTGCAGGCGCAACAACAAATAATTTCCGATAGTGAAAAAAGGTTGACGGCTATCATAAATAATATGAACGACGCCATCATAGTGGTGGATTTACAGGAAAGGATTTTGCTTATAAACAATACGGCAATGACATTTTTTGGCATAGCAGAGATAACGCCTGGCAGGGATTATTTGTGGGAAAGGATAAGAAATGAAACGCTGCAAATACTGGTAAAACAGACAATGAAAACCAATACCGGATTTACGACAGAAATAGAATACGCTTCCCCAAAGAAAAAGCTGCTTCAGACGCAGTTTTCCCTGCTTCAAAAAGACAATAATACCATAGGAATTCTCATTGTATTCCACGACATTACTGATTTAAGAAAATTGGAAAACACCAGGAAGGAGTTTGTCGCCAATGTTTCTCACGAATTAAGGACACCTCTTACCTCAATCAGGGGATATGTGGAAACGCTGTTGGAAAACTATGCCGCTGGGGGCGGGCATACGTATAACAGTTTGAAAGTTATTATGAAACATACACAAAGACTTGATAATTTGATTAAAGATATTTTGGAACTCTCAAAGCTGGAAACGAACGAATTGAAAATGGAGCTTCATGAATTAAACATATATGAGTGTATTGAGGATATATTGCACACCTACAAGGAACACTGCGAGGAAAAGAAACAATCGTTTCGCCTGCACATCTCACAAAACCTCCCCACTGTAGAATCAAATGAATACCTTTTAAGGCAGCTACTGACAAACCTTCTTGACAATGCAATAAAATATACGCACGAGAGCGGGGACATCAGGCTTTCAATCTCTCCGGCGGAGGAAACAATACAAATTGAAGTTTCAGATACGGGTATCGGAATACCACACGAGCATATTCCCCGTATTTTTGAGAGGTTTTACCGGATAGACCCGGCACGTTCAAGGGAAATGGGCGGAACAGGGTTAGGTCTTTCTATCGTCAAACATATAGTAAACCTTCATAATGGCGCCATTAAACTGAAAAGTACGGTCGGCAAGGGGAGTACCTTTACGGTCATATTGCCGCAAAAACAAGAAAAACCGTCAGCCGCTTTTGATGGCAAATAACGTTGGCAAGGGGAGGTGGTTTTCTTAGCCAAAAACCTTCCATACAAAAATAACGATCATTGTCGTTCCAATAATCCCTTTCATCAGGGTTCCGCCAACAAAACCGATAAAATTACCCAGGCCTGATTTCATAGCGCCTGCGTAATTTTTCCCGCCAATTATTTCAAAAATAATGGTGCCGATAACAGGCCCTACAATTAATCCAATTGCCCCTGCCCAGAAAAACCCTGCAACGCTGCCCATGATCGACCCTGCAATCCCCCATTTCGTAGCGCCGAATCTCCTGGCGCCGTACACATTGCCTATGTTTTCGATAACTATGGAAAATACCGTTAACAGAGCAAATAGCAACAACAGTTTCCACGTTATTTCGCTGAAACCCGTGAAGACGGCATAAAAAAAAGCCCCGAACCAAATTAACGGGATACTGGGGAGTATTGGAAGCACAATACCCAGCATGCCCGCAATCATGATAACCATTGATACGGCAAATAGTATTATTTCCCAAATATTCATTTTGCAAAACTGTTTAATAGTAACATTGATATACGGTCAAAACGTATGACCGACATAGTATTTTACCTGGAATATCTGAAAAAATCTGGAATTTTATCTATCGTTAATTTATTGTTATTACAGATTTCACAGAATACTCATGCCCATACACCTTTTTTCATTCATTAATTACCTTGAACTCTGTAAATAAAACACTTTTAACTGTTATAATAGCGATAATTACGTTTTTGATTGCTATGGGGTTGCTCTCCTTTAAAATCCTTGGGTCTGGGCTTCGAAAACAGGTTCAGAACCACCTCTTTTCCGTTCGGGAAATTAAAAAAACACAGATACAGAGCTTTTTCCGTGAACGGTACGGTGACATTAATATCCTCTCCAAAAATCCGCTCATTATGCAGAGTTTACCGGTTTTTGCCGCCGCGTTTAAGGAAGGCGGTTTTGGTGATCCCCGTTATAAACAAGCAGAAAGGGATTATGGATACCTTTTTATGCATTTTTTGACGCAGCATGGCCTCCAAAACATATACCTCGTGGATGCAGAGGGATTTGTTGTCTATGGAGTAAAAGGCGAATCGTTTCGTGGAGAAAATTTAAAAAGCAGTCATTTTGTTTCAACGACACTCAATGAAGTCTTCACTGAAGGGTTAACACGCCTTCATTTTTCAGATATAACCTTTAACGAGAAAACGAGAGACTTCATGTGCATTGGCGCCTGCCCTGTTTTTGATAATGCCACTACATTTTTAGGGGTAATTATTGTTGAAATACCCTATTCGAAACTTGACGCTATTGTGTCACAATCGGAAGGATTAGGAAAAACAGGAGAGATTTATATTATTGGCGAAGACAAATTAATGAGAACAAAGTCAAGATTTCTCAGGGAAAATACTATTTTAAAAATGAAAATAGACACAAAATCTTCGCGGGATGTCATTCTTGGCAATACCTATATACAACGAGTGAAGGATTATCGCAACCTTCCCGTGATCAGCGCATATACACCCCTTGACGGTTTAAGGGATGTGAAATGGTTTCTCCTTGTGGAAATGGATGAAAAAGAAGTATTGCATCCCTTTGTTGTGCTGGAAGCGTACCTTGTAGTTGTTGCAACTGTTATCTTCACTATTTCTATTGTATTTCACCGGTTTATCAGAAAAAAAGCCCTGTTATAAATATCCTTCCGTCGTCCTCTTCAAATTTCAATTAATCCCTGGAAAACATGCCTGCCGGCAACGATTTTCACCCTATTTGTTTTCAGGTGACTCAGAGAAGAAAATTACCGTGACACAAAAAGTGCCACGGTAATTTTTGGCAATCACATTTATCCTATTTTTGCGGATTTCTTTCATAAGGCAACACCATTTCGACATCTTCGATGCTGACAATTGTATCGGGGTGCTTTGGTAATATTTCCTCACGTAAATACTCAAAAAGCTCATCGGCTTTTTCATTTTGCAGCAGTGCTTCAATACGCACTAAAGAATATGCTGCATTTGGTGTGTCCGTCAGCTTTTTGACCGGTTCTATGCTTGCAAACCTGGCAATATCAAGGTTCATAAAGCCTTTCCTTACCAACGCCTGGGCTCCCGTTTCAGCAACAATGCTTACATGTTTTCTTACGATCAATTCCCTGTTATGTTTCATGGCAGAAAGTTTATGTCCCGACAGCTTTTGATGTGCCTCTAAACCAACTACTTCCAGGGTAAGATTTTTACGCTCGAATTCATGCTCGAACTCGTTTAGCTTTCCCATAACACTATGATCAATAAGCTTTGTTTTTGACATGTTCAATATTACATTTTTACCTTCTTTAAGGAAGTATTCTACCTGTTTTCTGAACGGAATCCAGTTGCTGAAAACAGCCGAATCGCTTGCGAAAATTACTACCGTCTTATCGTCCTTTATCTTAACATCCAGATACGGCCTGAATAATGACCGAAGGGGTACGCCGTTTATGATATGTACGAAAAATTTTGCTCCTATGCCTATGGCGATTCCGATGACCAGGTCCGTTGCCAATACTGCTACTAATGTAGTGACAAATATGACCAACTGCTCCACGCCAATTTTGTAAGTATGAACAAATTCCTTTGGCGCGGTTAACTGAAACCCTGTGTATACAAGCATTGCGGCTAGCGCCGCCAGGGGTATTTTGCAAAGTAAAAAAGGCACAAGCGCGACAAAAAGCAGCAACAATAGACCGTGGTACATGTTTGCAAAACGTGTGCGCGCACCATTGTCTATATTTGCCTTACTACGCACAATTTCAGATATCATAGGCAGTCCGCCGATAAATGCACACAGTGTGTTTCCTATTCCAACAGCAAACAAATCCCTGTCAAGGTTTGTTTTCCTTTTCCATGGATCAAGAATATCTATCGCCTTTGCGCTAAGAAGGGATTCGATGCTTCCTATCAGTGCAAACATTATTACCCATTTCCATCCTGCAATGTATTTTAATGAAGAAAAATCCGGGAAGGCGATTGCCTTGAACATATTGCCTGGAATATTTACCATGAATTCTTTTCCGAGGTTATATTCATATCCTTCAAAGACATAAATGCCTTCATTTGGCACTCCAAGAGATAAACAAAGCGGTATTGCAAAAAATAGCACAAACATTGGAGGAGGAATCTTTTGCAGTATTTTATACTTATGCTTTATCTTTGGGATACCAAACATGATAATTAAACTGCCGATGCCTATTGCCGCAATGTAAGGATTCATATCAATGATAACCCTGGGTATCTCTGCCATTAATTCAAAAGGTTCACCTGCCGCAGTACCGCCTAATACTATGGGAAATTGTTTGAGAATGACAATAATGCCAATAGCGGCTAACATGCCATGTACAGCACATAAGGGGAAAAAATCCCCAAGTGAGCCTACCCGGAGAAGACCAAATATAATCTGTAAGCAGCCGGCGGCGACACCTACCCCCAGCGCCATTCTGTAGGCTTGAATATCTGCGGCGATGTCTCTTCCCCCGGTATACCCGAAATCGGTAACTGCACCAATTGCAATAACAATTAACCCCGCGGCCGGCCCTTTTATTGTTAACTGTGAATTACTAATAAACGTTGTAACGACTGCGCCTACAACCGCAGTGAATATGCCTGCTATTGCCGGATAACCACAGGCAAGAGAAATCCCCAGACACAACGGAAGTGCAATTAAAAAAACCAGAAATCCCGCATTAAAGTCTTTTTTAAAATTTTGTCCCATTCCGGAAAAGCCGGCATTCGGAACGGGCTCTTGAGCACCGTTTAATTTCGACACACTCATTTACCTCCTTAATTGTAAATCTTAAGAATATTTTTATACGATAGTACCTTCTTGTCACACCACTTCTTTTAAAAAGAAGTAGTCACAAGTCAAGCAAATTGCGCTCCCAAAACAATACACCTTTTATACACATGAATATGTCATATATACTTAATCATACTCAGGATATTTACAAAATGTGCTTTTTATGCTGTGCGGCAGGGGCAAATTATGTTTGTCTTAGTTGAACTTGCACAGTGTTGTCCATGGACGTCTATGCTAAAATTTTGATATACAGCACAAGCCTATAGTGCAAGGAGTCTCACGCAGGCATTTTGCTAAAGCATTCTGCTGAATGATATAACCACTATTCAATGCATAGCTTATGTGACAAATTATACTATTGCAGGGATCTGATTTTAAGCTCTTAACAGGTATGGGTTATTTATAATATCTACCTTGCGCTATGTTTTATTTCGGACGAGAAACAAGCATTTCATTTTGCAAGGATACTTTGTTTGTGCATTTATGGTTTTAGAGACGTATAAAATGATCAACTTTTTTCGCGAGAAGCGGGGCTTGTCGGCAGGGGTAGGCATGTGTGGTTTTTCGAAAAAGGCTGCAATGCCAACCTTCTCTGTCTCTTTTCTTCCTGTTTTATGCTTATTTGGATCCGGCTTATCCTTGTTAAGGATGATTTGGTTGAAAGAATGAGGCGATAAATGGCTGAGTAACGCAAAAAAGCCAGCTACCGAAATAAGCAAAACAAATAAGCGTAATCCAAAAGATTTTCAGAAAATTTGTGTAAAGAGGATTTTTTTTATATATTTCAAGCCAAATGGTGGCTAATGTGAGCAGTACAGGATTTATAAAAAGATCGTTTGTGCCGGGCGAGGTAGTAGCCCCGATATAATTAAAGAGAAGGCCTACCACTACGCTAATAAACAGAGAGAGATAGTAGGTGTTTTTCGCAATAATAATGCTGAAAATAACCAGGGAATGTGAAAGTATGGATGCTATTGCGAATTCCAAACCGCGGTAAAACTCGTAAGAGATTATAGAATAGGGCGTAAGAAACGCAAAGAGGATGGCATTTCTCTCTTTCCCAGTTGTATTATAAAAAAAATATAATGAAGCCGGGGCGATAAATTTGAGAATGTCATTATCACTCCAGTATTCATTGTCGCCAAAATACACACATGCAATGCCAATGCAAGCGGAAAGATAGAGGAGAAATTCTATTTTTTGCTTTCTTCGCAAAATCCATAATACAAGGAGAAAAACAAGTGCCGATTGCAATAGGGTAAGGCACTCTTTAAGCCAGAAAATATGTTCATAGATATAAATAAGATTTTCGAAGTTAGTTGTGATAAATTCCATAGGATTATTGCATTTTCAAATGATAAAAAACAAAAAAAGTGTTGCATGGAAGCTTATTATACAAAAACGAAACAAGCCTGGAAATCTGTGGTTTCAACCTCTTTTTACCTTTGCTACTGAAACTTTGTCCCGCCGGATGTTTTCCACTTATATCATTTTTTCAAAGCCATGGGGAAATGAAAAAATTCTAAATGAAATTTTTTTAGGAACTAATCTTATAATTTAGGAGTGTTTAAAAGTTCATTTTCCCTTAAAATCATAAGTAATTATTTATATATATGTTGTAACGTTTCAGGCGGAAAATTTAGTTGAATTTAAAGTTTAAGTTTGTTAAACTCAATCCCTTAAATACCTTAAAAGAACGTCTTTTAAGTAATTGCATTTTAGTAAAACAGATGGAGATTCGGTAATATGGCAGATACGGTATCTGAGTTAGATATCAACAAACTCCTTGACGCTGAAACAATTTCAAGAGAGACTGTTGCTGAGATAAAACAAAAAGTTTTAGGCTTTTTAGAAAACAGGAAGATCTTTGATAAAAAAATAGAGTCATTAAGGGAAGGAATAAGGAAGGAAACTGATAACGCTAAACTGAAAGACAAAAAGCTGTTGCTGGGAATATGTTTGTGGATCATTGGAGAAACGAAAGAAGCTATGGGCTTATTGAATGAAGTAAAGACAAGGAAAATAGGCTCGTATTACCTGGGGAAATGTTATCAGGAATTGGGTGATTATAAAAATGCGTTAGAGTGTTTTGAACGGGCGAAAAAATCAGATGATGAAGAATTTGATATCTGCATGGATATTGCCGAGACAAAAAGAATGGCGGGCGACAGCAATGAGGCATTAAAGGTAATAAAGAATTTTTCACAGTCACACAACGACAACGCTGAACTGCATTATCAATGGGGACATTGCCTGGAGTCCTTGGGGATGTACGAAGAGGCTTTCGTGCATTACGACAAGGCGCTTCAGATCGAACCAAATCATACGAAATCTCTTTTTCAAATGGCATTTAATTACGATATCGCCGGGGAAGACGACCTTGCGATTGAATATTATGAACGATGCACCAACCTCCGTCCTGCCCATAAAAATGCATACATGAATTTAGGGATATTATACGAAGACAATGGAAAATATGATGACGCAATTTTTTGTTATGAAGCCGTTTTGGATGTAGAGCCTATGCACGAAAGGGCCTCATTTTGCCTGAAGAGTGCAAAGGCTTCTTCGGAAATGGTTTTTGATGAGGAGGCGTCGAAAAAACAGGGACATGAAGGTGACGTGTTAAATATTCCCATTTCCGACTTCGAACTTTCCGTTCGGAGCAGAAATTGCCTTGAAAAAATGAATATTCATACCTTAAGAGATCTGACAAGAATTTCAGAACCAGATTTGTTGACATTTAAAAATTTTGGGGAAACCTCTCTTAACGAAATAAAGGCAATATTGATACAAAAAGGATTACAATTGGGACAATCCTATGATGGGCACAATATCGAGAAATCCACTGGCAAAAAGACTGGTTCCCTGAAGAGGGCAAAAGGTTGATTTGGCAGTTTGCTTTGCCATGGTCGGTTTAGGCAGATTGCAATCTGAAGGTCAGCATTTTTTCGTGTTCCACAAGTAAGTTTTTCTTGGAAATCAACAAAATAGAAACCCCTTTCAGACAGATATAAATGTTGGCGGTATAAAGTGGCAGGAGGCGTGTTTGCGGAAAGGCCTCAAAGAAAATGGCAGGAATGGCGCTGGATGTTATATAGCAGTGTGTTGCGGAAGGTATTCTTATGTTAGATTACATCCGGGGGCAAGTGATTAGCAAATCTCCCACCAAGTTGGTCTTGGAAGTTGCAGGCGTTGGTTATTTATTACACATTCCAATCTCTACTTTTGAAAAAATTCCCAGCCGTGGCGAAGTTACAATTCATACTCAGTTGTTTTTGAGAGAAGATGGCATAAAACTGTTTGGATTTGCCTCAGATGAAGAAAGGGGCTTATTCCAGCTATTGCTATCGGTAAATGGTGTTGGGCCAACTATGGCAATTGCCATACTATCCGGCAGTACGGCAAACGATATTAAGTGTGCAATAGCCAGAGAAGACACAAAGGCATTAATGCGAATCAAAGGAGTGGGAAAAAAAACAGCGGAACGAATTGTGTTGGAACTAAAGGAAAGCGTTAAAGGGGCAAAAGCATCCATAGATATAGAAATGGATGGCAGACAAAGGGCATTTGCCGACGATGCAATTATGGCGTTAATTTCTTTAGGATATGGCAGGCCTGTGGCGGAAAACGCAGTAAAAGAGGCCGTAAAAAAATTGAATTTGGTGGACAATATAGAAGTTCTTGTGCGGGAAGCCTTGAAGTTTAAAACATAATAGAGTGCTGTAATGGTTCTTAATTTACTAAGTAAGGAATCGGGCATGTTAAATGAAGGGGTATTGTCTTCTTCCGCGGCAATTGAAGATAGTAATCTTGATCTTACGCTTAGGCCGAAAAGATTTAATGATTTCATAGGACAAGATCGTATAAAAGAAAACCTGCATATCTATATAAAAGCGGCAAAAAAAAGGGGTGAACCAATTGATCACGTCTTGTTTTCCGGCCCGCCTGGTTTGGGGAAAACGACGTTATCCCAAATCATTGCGAGTGAAACAAATACCGCTATAAGGACGACTTCCGGTCCCATATTGGATAAACCGGCAGACCTTGCGGGCATTTTAACCAATTTACAGCAAGGTGAAATTCTTTTCATTGATGAGATTCATCGATTAAATACTAATGTAGAAGAATATTTGTATTCTGCAATGGAAGATTTCTCCATCGATATAATTATTGACCAGGGGCAAAAAGCGAGGTCGGTAAAAATAAACCTGCAAAGGTTTACACTTATTGGAGCCACTACCCGTGAGGGGTTGCTTACTGCACCGTTACGGTCACGGTTTGGGGTACTTGAGAAACTGGAATTTTATCCATGGGAAGATCTGTATAAAATTGTGTGTAATTCTGCGCGTAAGCTTGCGATACCAATTGAGGTAAAGGGTGCAGAAGCAATAGCAAAGCGGTCGCGTGGCACCCCGAGGATTGCAAACAGGTTTTTAAGGAGAATTCGGGATGTGGCCCAGGTGTTAGGAGAAGACGGGAAGGATGTGATAGACGAGAAAATAGCACTCAGGGGGCTGGAGATGTTGGGCGTAGACGAAAATGGTTTATGCGAAATGGACCGCAAGATTTTGCAGACGGTAGTAAAAAGCGGAGGAGGCCCTATCGGATTAAAAACGATAGCAGTATCGGTAAATGAACAAGAAGATACTATAGAAGAAGTGTATGAATCCTTCCTTATCCAAAGAGGTTATTTGGAAAAAACGCCGCGGGGGAGAATTGCCACAAAACAAACATACGAGCATCTCGGTGTTCACAAACAAATGCCGGCGCAAAAAAAGATATTTCAATAGCAAAGGAATTTTCAAACAAATATGCAGCTATTATTACATATCTGTTGCGCATGTTGTTTATGTGCGCCACTCAATGAATTGAAAAAAGAAGGTTTTGCCGTTACCGGGTTTTTTTATAATCCGAATATACATCCATTGCTTGAGTTTCGCCGTAGAATAAAAGCATTGCGGGTTTTTCAGGAAAAAAATCCAGTAAAAATTATTTTTAACGAAGAATATGGATTAAGAGATTTTTTGAAAAATGTGAATTATGAGGGAGGCAACCGTTGCGCAGATTGCTATGCCATGAGGCTTGATTGTGCCGCATCGTATGCAAAAAAACATACGTATGACGCCTTCACCTCTACAATGTTATTCAGCAGGTACCAGGACCATGTACAATTAAAAGAAATTTCCGAAAGGCTATCAAAAGAAAAAGAGATACCTTTTTTGTATCGTGATTATCGTTATTTATCTGAGCATAGCAATGAAATTGCACGAAAAAACATGATTTACCGGCAGGGCTATTGTGGTTGTGTCTTCAGTGAATATGAAAGATACAAAGATACGACCCGGGAATTATATAAGGGAAATAGCCTTCAGTACAAGGAGAATGAAGATACTTCCGGGGGGTTGCCGGCAAAAAGCGGTGGCGAAATATGCCATTGTTCAAGATGACATGTTCCCCCTTACCGTGGTTTTTCAAAAACTAAATTGTTGCCATTTTTTTGGTATAAAATCATGCACAAAACATTCTATATAGCAATAATGTTCATTGTGCCGTTTCTTGTTGCAGTCACTCATCTGTCATGCAAGAGGGATATTACAAAAATAGAAGAAGGGGGGCGGGACTATGCTTCCCGTGATGAAAGTGCTCTCAACGTCAGGATACTCCTTCTGGATAGGGTTAAAAAAGCTGAATTGTCGGTTGATGGGCGATATCAGATTTTGGGGGGTTTGTCCAATGTGGTAGATGAAGGTGTGAAGTTGGATAAAGCGAATGTTTTTATCGAAAATGGCTGGATTAACCTAGGCGGCAAGAGGCATTACAATAGCGAGTTACGGATCAAAGATTTAGGGGGTAGCGGTATTGTATTGGATTCAATCCCCTATCGCGGCGAAATACGGATATTACCGCAAACAGACAAAGAATTTTCGGTTATCGAAGAAATTAATATTGAGAATTTTGTGGTAGGCGTACTTGGGTGCGAAATGCCGAATTCATGGGAAGAAGACGCTTTACGTTCCCAGGCAGTCGCCATAAGAACTTATGTGGAAAACAGAAGGAAGGCCAAAAAAAACGAACCGTTCCACCTGGATAAGTCTGAGCTTGCATACAGGGGCATGCTTGGAGAAACTGCGAAAAGCGTAAAAATTGTACAGGATACGGCGGGCATTGTTATGGCATATCACGGAGAGATATTTTCTGCCTATTTTCACAGCACCTGCGGCGGACATACCGAGGACGTCAATTTGGTATTTGGCAAAGAAAAGCTTCCTCCGCTGTCTGGGGTAAAATGCGGGTACTGCGAAAATTCCAAATATTACACATGGAGCGTTAATATTGAGAAATCCTCAATACTACAGAAATTACAAAAAGCGAAGGTTAACGTTTCAAATATCGTTTCTGTTAAAACGGTAAATCATGGCCCTGGGGAGCATGGTTCTGAGGTTGAAATTATTGCTGCAAAAGGGAAGGAACTGATGAATGCAAACAGATTCAGGCTGCTGGTAGGGCCAAATAATTTATATAGCACCGCATTTACCGCCAGGAATAATGGCAAGAATATTACCTTTTCCGGCAAAGGCTGGGGGCATGGCGTCGGGCTTTGCCAGTATGGCGTACAGGGCATGGCGAAAAAAGGGTTTAACTGGAGAGAGATTTTGGGACATTATTATCCAAAAAGTGAGTTAAGGCGAATATATTAATCACCCATTCTTTTGGGGGAAATAATTGTTTTTCAAGGTTTTGGCAACAGATAAACAAACAAAAGCAAGGCGTGGCGAATTACATTTGGCCGGTCAGATTATCCCTACCCCGGTTTTTATGCCGGTTGGAACGCAAGGTACGGTTAAAACGCTAACCCCGCTGCAGATCAAAGAAACAGGAGCGGAAATAATTTTATGTAACGCGTATCATTTATGTCTGCGGCCAGGCGCTGAAATTATTAAACAACTTGGCGGACTTCACCGGTTTATGGGATGGAAGGGCGCTATTATAACGGATAGTGGGGGATTCCAGGTTTTTTCGTTAAGCAAATTGACAAAAATATCAAACAATGGTGTGGAATTTCAATCTCCTATTGATGGTTCAAAATTGTTACTTACCCCTGAGAAGGTGATAAAAATACAGAATGACATCGGGGCAAATATTATTATGGCATTTGATGAATGCGTTCCGTATCCCTGTGAAAAAGACATGGCAAGTGTTGCAGTTGAGAGAACGCTTAATTGGGCTGCGCGGTGTTTGGATTCCCATAATAATGAAGACCAGGCGCTTTTTGGCATAGTTCAGGGAAGCGTTTTCGAGGAACTTCGCATTGAATGCGCAAAACATCTTGAAAAAATGAATTTTCAGGGCTATGCCATAGGCGGATTAAGCGTTGGCGAGGGAAGCTTATTGATGAACGAGGTCATGGATTATACAGTTGAGTATTTGCCTCCGGGAAAGCCAAGATATTTAATGGGCGTTGGCTTCCCTGAAGATATTCTTCACGCGGTAGAACGGGGGGTTGATATGTTTGACTGCGTTATTCCGACTCGCAACGGTAGAAACGGCTGTGCTTTTACTCATTTGGGAAAGGTGAAAATACTCAATAGCCGATACAAAGAAGATACAGGGCCGTTGGATGAAATGTGTGATTGTTATACGTGTAAAAATTTTTCAAGGGCGTATTTGAGACACCTCTTTGTCGCAAAAGAAACATTGGGGCTAACGTTGCTCTCATTGCATAATATTTTTTATTTTCAACGGTTAATGCAACAGATAAGGGACTCTATTGAAAGGGGAGAGTTCCGAAGCTTTAAGGAACAGTTTTTTTCAGCGTACAAAAATAATTGAAAGATTTTTTTCAGCAATATTGTGTTGGCGGCATTGGTCGCATATGGTGAAGTTGACGGGGAAAGGTTCGTTTAATTTTTTTAGTAGTAAGGAGGAATATTATGCTTGTTCTATTACAAGCGGCTGGAAAAGGGCCCGGCGGGATGATGTCTTTATTGCTTCCATTTATACTTATGTTTGTGGTAATGTATTTTTTAATACTCCGGCCTCAAAAGAGAAAAGAAAAGGAGCGTAAAGCATTATTGTCCCGGATAAGAAAGAGTGACAGGGTCATTACCGCGGGAGGTATTCACGGGGTTGTTACCTCTGTGCGGGAAACTGAGGTGGTTATTCGCATAGATGAGTCAAAAGACGTTAAAGTTAAGGTGGACAGGAGTTCAATTGCCACGGTATTGGAAACCTCGCATGATAGTGATGTTGAAGAAGAAACAGAAGCGGAGGCGATGACGTCAGAAAGTAAGGAAAAAGAGAGCAAAGGAAAAGAGGGCAAGGAAAAGAAGTAGATACTTTGCTCTTTTGTGTTGATTTGACAAATTTTTCATGAATAACGGAAAGGGAGCCGTTTGAGGAGACGGAAACGGAAATGGGAAAAAACTTAAGGTGGAAGATACCTCTCATTGTGATAGTGATTGCTATTGGATTTATGATCTTGTACCCACCAGCGGAAAAGGTCTTAAAGAGAGAGATGGTAAAAGAAGCAGATGGCAAAGTCATTGAAAGCAAAATAGTTGAGAAAGCATGGACACATTTTTTGGTAACGAATCCTATTATCCGTGAAACGATCATCGGCGAGGAAATTGGTACAGATGGCAAAAAGATAACCACCAAAACCGTTGAATATTTTACAAAGGGAAAGATTAAACTTGGATTGGACCTTAAAGGCGGTTCGGAGTTGCTTTATACGGTCCGGGTAGATGAAAGAGAAGACCGCCCTGGCATTACAAAAGAAATTATTGAGGTATTAAAAAAGAGGATAGATCCGCAGGGTGTGATGGAATACAGGATACAGGAGCAGGGTCATAGGAGAATCCTTATTCAGGTACCGGGGGCAACAAGGAGTGAAACGGAAAGCCTGAAAAACCGCATAACCAAGCTGGGGAAACTGGAGTTCCGCCTGGCCGCAAGCACTGATAGCGTTGAATATAAAGACGCAATGGAAGGGAAAAGCGTTCCCGGATATTACAAACACTGGCTGCGGAAACGAAAAGGTGAAGAGGGAGAGGAAGGAAAGTGGTTCCTCGTGAGAAATACAACAGAAATCACCGGAGAACATTTATCCAGAATTTATGCGGATACAAAGGGGATAGAGCCTGTAGTCGGTTTTGAATTTGACGCTGCAGGAAAATCGAAATTCGGGCAAATTACGGAGAGAAACATCGGCAAGCCGCTGGCGATTATTTTGGATGGAATTTTATATTCCGCCCCAACAATACGTGACCGCATACCGGGAAAGGGCATTATTGAGGGGAGTTTTACACAGAACGAAGTCAATGAACTTATTGCGACAATGAGGGCGGGAAGTCTTCCGGCAGACCTGGAGCTGGAAATGGAGACCATGGTTGGCCCAAGTCTGGGAAGGGATTCTATCAATAAAGGCCTGACGGCTGGTATTATCGGGGGAATCTTTGTTGTCCTCTTTATAGGTATTTACTATCTGGGCATAGGTTGGGTTGCAAATTTTGCGAACGCATTGAATGTGTTTTTGATCATTGGGATAATGGCATTGCTGAACGCAACATTAACGCTTCCCGGAATAGCAGGGTTAGTGCTCATGATAGGTATGGGCGTAGATGCGAATGTGCTTATTTACGAAAGAATCCGAGAAGAAAGGGCAAAGGGAAAACCTATTCGCGCTGCGGTGAAAGCAGGATACCAAAAGGCGTTTTCCGCAATTTTCGATTCTAATATTACGACGTTAATTACCGGCGTAATACTTGCCTCAGTCGGCACAGGCCCGGTAAAAGGCTTTGCATGGATATTGATCATTGGTTTGATTATAAACTTGTTTACCGCAATATTTGTTACGAGAACAATATATGAATTGTTAATGGATTTAAAATGGGTAAAGAGTTTTTCGATGTTGAGGCTAATTGGTGTTCCAGACATCAGGTTCCTTAGCATACGGCATATTTTATTTATCGTTTCCGGGGTCTGTGTTCTTGGCGGCATGACCTTTTTTGTCATTCGCGGAGACAAAAAGTATGATATAGATTTTACCGGCGGAACGCTCGTGCATTTACACCTGAAAAACGAAACAACACCTGGTTTTATCAGAACATCATTAAAAGATGCAGGTTATGGGGAAGCAGAGGTGCAGAGCATATGGTCAGGCGAAAACCTGACTCAGTTTGTTTCAAAAGCAGATGAGTTTGGCATAAGAATTAAAGAGATAAACGAAGAAAAGGAAAAGCAAAAAATTGCTACGGATATAAGCAATGTATTTGGCCAGACGGAATTATTACAGGGTATCGATTTTATAAAGCCGACAATATTTAATTTAAAATTGCAAAGGCCAATAGATGAATTAGCAGTGCAAAAAAATCTGAAACAGGCTGGATATAGCGAGGAAGATGTGGCGTCCATAATGCCTGTTAACCTCCTTGCCAATAAATATTTATTAAATATTGCCGGAATTGATGAGGAGCCAGAGAGGTCACGCTTGATAGGTGCAATGGTAAATGGACTTAAAGACCATCTTGTATTCCAGGAGGCGAAGATAACTCTGGGTGAGGTGGTTGAAACATTGCAGGCACAAATGTCAGTACCTTTTATAGAGGTTGATTTAAACAGACGAATAGCCCCTGTATTGTTAGAAATTGAATTAAACAGGCAGGGTTTTAATAATGTCAAAGTGACCGAACAGCCCGGGAGTGAAAAAAAAGGTACTGTTAACAAGCTAAGAATTGAAGGATCAAGAACGGCTTTGCAAAATATAAAGCAATCCTTTAACGATAAAATTTCTTTGCCTGGGATTTATTTTGATGGGGATACATCTGCTGTAAAGGTGGAATTGAAAGACAAAATAAGCAAATCAGATTTTGTCAGCATGATAAGCAAAATCAGGGCGGTGAAAAACATGATTAAAAGTGTTTATACCCTGGACGCGCCAGCGCAAACATTTGCAATTCACCTGAATCCATTGAGCGCGGAAAAGATACAGGAAAAAATCAAAGAGGATATTATAAACAAATTCAAAGACAACCTGTACGAAGAAAAGATCGATGTGGCTTTTCAGGAAATTGGCGATTACCTCTTCAACATGACATTGTCGAAACCCCTTCGCAAGGAAACGATAGAAAAGACATTGGATTCTGCGGGTTATACAGGCTTATTGACTGAAAATCTGGCAATGGACAAGGAATATCAAACGGTTGCGTTATCCTTTAACGAACAACAAAATGTTGGAGCAGCAAAGGAAGCGATTCAAAAGGCGTTTATTGTTCCCAATCCACTAAAGAGAGTTGTAAGCATTGGCTCAACGGTGGCAGATGAGATGAAAAGCCGCGCTATATTAGGGGTCTTCTTTGCGTGCGCAGCGACTATATTTTACGTATGGTTTCGTTTTGGGGATTTCAGATTTGGTTCTGCAGCAATTATTGCGGTTATTCATGATATTCTTATAACGTTGGGAGTTGTGGCTGTAGCGGACTATTTATTCGGCAATATGAAATTCGACAGTTCAATGGTTGCGGCGTTTCTTGCTGTAGTGGGATATTCGCTGAATGATACGATAATTGTTTTTGACAGAATCAGAGAGAACATGGAGGGACGCGGCAAGATATTAAACGCACAACTCATCAATGAAAGTATTAGCCAGACGTTAAGCCGTACGATATTGACAAGCGCTACTACTATTGGTGTATTGTTCTCCTTGTTCTTCCTTGGCGGAGCGGAAATTCATGGATTTGCCTTTGTTATGTTAACGGGTATTATAGTGGGCACGTATTCTTCTATTTTTATAGCTTCTCCGTTGTTGCTTAGAGGGCAATCTGCGCCAAAAGTAAGACATACCTCACAAAAGCAAAAGGGAAAGGCGGTTGTATCGGCGAATAAGGCATAAAACAGACGGTAGGCCTTTAAAGGCTTTGTGTATCGGTAAATTTGAATAGTGCTAATGATTTATCCGGCAGGAGTCTTTTGTCTGGGTAATAGTTTAGCCCATTCCTCTAAACTATCCCAAGTTGGGAAAATATAAAAAGTCCCTGCTGAGAGGGTAAATTAAGGGTGGGTTGGCGCACGGACAAACAAGGTTGCCCGTGCGCCAACCCACCCTATAGATATTAAGAGATTATATTAAATTTTTCGAAAAATTTACACACTCCCCGGCTCCTCTTCTTAGAGGAGATTAAGGGGTATGTTTGATAGTATGCTTAGTCAGATAAATCTGTTTTTTAGAAAGCCATTTTATCGCAAAATTTCTAAAATCATATTTGTTTGGCTATAGTATTGGATGGACGAAATAACATTTTAACAAAAAGCAAGACATGGTTCTGCGTTGATTTTTAAGTATTCATTCCTATTGCGGCAAAAGAAAGGGACAAAAATTATGAAAAGAGATGTGCAGGTCGGCGTTATCTTGGGAGTGATTATTCTTGCAATTATCGGAGTTTTTCTTAGCACAAGAACCAATGTAAAAGAGCCTATTATCCCCATTCCGGAAATAGATGGTGATGTATCACGGGATTTATTAAGTCTGAATGAACTTCCTAAGCATCCGGAAGGCTTATCTCCACAAGGCGAAGACCTGGCAAAGAAGGAGGACGAAATCCGTGGAGGGGTAGAGCCAAAAAGAGAAAACATTGGACAGGAACCGGCAGTTGAAGAGCAAGACTATGTAATTGAGGGTGAATTGAGGAATGCAGGCAATGCCGAAAACAAAGTTGCGGCAGGCAGTCAAAAACAGGCTATCAAAAGCCGGGAACACGAGTATCAGGGAAAAAGCATTCTACCCGCAGAATCAGAATCGTCGCAAAACCCAAACGTCGTGATATATAAGGTGCAAGAGAGGGACACCCTGCATAAAATTGCCAGGAAATATTATGGCGATGATAATAAATGGCTGCTGATTTTTAATGCAAACCAGGATCGGATTTATGACCGCAACAATCTTCGCGTGGGTACGGAACTCATTATACCAAATAAAAATGAAATCCCTGCGCAGGTATCAGATGAAAGAAGTACGCGTTTGGTGGCGCATGAAGTAACTGAACAAACAACAGCCGCAAAGAAACACGTCGTGCAGGCGGGAGATTCATTGTATAAAATTGCTTTAAAGCATTATAAAGACGGATCAAAATGGAAAAAAATATTAGAGGCAAATAAACACAATATAAAAAATGCAAATGTATTAAAGGCCGGCCAGGAATTGATTATCCCTGACATTTAATAGCAGTGGATTTCCCCTTTTATTTATATCGGTATCCAGCATATTTTGCATATCTTATCCCTGCAGGTTCTACCTGCGTTCTCGGTAGGACAAAACAAGGTGTATAGCCAAGGTTTTCCTCCTGTCTGCAGCACTAAAAGCCGCTATTTTAGCCTCATTTGTTGTAAGGTTTTTAGTTTTTTAAAACCCAACCTAATTTAAATAAGGAAAAAAAATAAATGAAATTAGAAAATAATCCGGCAAAGGACTTGATACGCATATTTTGTTTTATTCTGTGCACTATTGTGATATGCGATTATGTCGATAGCGGGAATGTTTACGCAACAGATGCCAACAGTGCATTTCCCATGTTCAAATACAACAGAGAAAGGACTGGCAAAACGCCTTTCGATGGGCCTTTTAAAAACGAGATAAAGTGGTATGTTTCCAGCGCCGGTGAGATATGGTCTTCTCCGGTAATTTCTAAAGAAGGAAATATTTATATAACAAGCACGGATGGTAATTTGTTAGCAATAGCCCCTGAAGGGAATGTTTTGTGGGCATTTAAGTCGGAAGATGAGATTTTTGCAACGCCCGCGGTGGGGGAAAACGGAGACATCTATTTTGGAGCGGTTGATGGAAATCTTTATACAGTTGATGCTTACGGAAAAATGAAATGGAAATTCAACACAAATACGTCCATCCATTCCTCGCCGGTTATTGATGCAGAGGGCAATATTTATTTTGGCGCCTATGATGGCAATCTTTATGCGGTCGATGCTCAGGGAAAGCTTTTATGGAAATTTAAGACAGGATCTGCAATTATTGCATCTTCTCCTGCTATCGGGCAAAATAATACAATTTATGTCGGCTCGTGGGATAAACACCTGTATGCCATTAAAAGGGATGGTGGTTTGATGTGGAAATTCCGGACAGAAGGCAAAATAGACGCTTCTCCCGCAATTGGCAACAGTGTAATATATATTGCCGATGTAACTGGAAAATTATATGCAGTTAATCTGGACGGTACCCTGAAATGGGGATTTGATCTTGACTCCCGCACGCACTCTTCGCCGGTACTCTGCTCTGATGGAACAATTTGCATTGGCACACACGATGGCGGTGTATGTGCAGTGAAGAATGATGGAAGTTTAAAATGGAAGTTTAAAACAAATAAACCTGTCACCGCAACTCCAACGGTTGATGCAAAGGACATTATTTATGTCGGGTCATGGGATGGTAATTTATACGCTATAAATAAAGACGGCTCTCTTAAGTGGAAACTTGATTTTAAAAACTCATTGCTTTCTTCGCCGGCAATAGATTCCCGAAACAATATTTACATTGGCTGCGCCGACTGGCGCCTTTATGCAGTTGGGCAGTAGATTTTAGAATATATTTATGGACGTTATTTTGTTAGAATAAAAATTATTACATAAATGATAATTTATTCATCGTAGAGAGAAATATATACTGCGAAAATAATGCTATTTTAAAGTAGGTGTTGTTAGTCGTTGTTGTGTATGTTTCGTATTAACAGGAGAAAGATATGATTGGTATATCAAAATTATATTGTGGAACGGTTGAACCTTCTGATGCTTTAAGATATGGAAGAGAATCCAAAAAACTTCCGTCACATTTATTGCAATTTTCAAAAGATAAAAAACCCGTTGTTGTTTGGAATGTAGGCCAAAGATGTAATTTAAAATGCGTACATTGTTATTCTCAATCGAAAGATATCGAATATCCAAATGAATTATCAACAAAAGAGGCAAAGGCAATGTTGGATGACATAGCTGAGTACGGCGCCCCGGTGATTCTTTTTTCCGGTGGAGAGCCACTCATGCGCCCAGACCTTCTGGAATTGATAGAATATGCCAAAGCGCAAGGATTACGGGCGGTAATAAGTACTAACGGCACATTGATTACGAAAGAAAAGGCGGATGAACTGAAAAAATTCGGCCTTTCTTATGTTGGGATCAGTCTGGACGGACTTAGGGAAACAAATGATCGTTTTCGGGGCATTCCGGGAGCATTTGACCTGGCAATAGAAGGCATAAGAAATTGTATGGCAGCCGGCATAAAAGTTGGACTTCGTTTTACAATCAATAAGCGCAATGCGCATGATATCCCTGGGATATTCCACCTTATTGAAAAGGAAAATATACCACGGGTATGTTTTTATCATTTGGTATACTCGGGAAGAGGTTCCAATTTGATCGAAGAGGATCTTTCTCACGAAGAAACGCGGAAAGTCGTAGATTTAATAATAAATAAAACAAAAGAATCCCACGACAAAGGTAAGAAGATAGAAGTGCTTACGGTAGATAATCATGCGGATGGCCCGTATATTTACTTACGTCTGTTGAAAGAAGATGCGAAGAGGGCAAAGGATGTATTGGAACTTCTTCAGTGGAACGAGGGAAACAGCTCCGGCAAAGGGTTGGCCTGTATTAGTTGGGATGGCGAGGTTTACGCAGATCAATTCTGGAGGCAATATTCCTTTGGAAACGTGAGAAAGAGAAAGTTCAGCGAAATATGGGAAGATACATCAAATGAACTAATGGCAAAACTTAAAAATAAAAACCCCTATATAAAAGGGCGTTGCGCCTTGTGTAAATGGCTGAATATATGCGGAGGAAACTTTAGAGCAAGGGCAGAGGCATTCTACGGCGATATATGGGAGCATGACCCCGCATGCTACTTAACAGATGAAGAAATCGGCTGCGGGACGGTAATTGCAGTCGAAGAAAGTAAACAAAAAATTATGGTGTAAGGAAACCTTATTAATGAATTTTTAATATAGGGGCGAAGCATTTGCTATAAGATGTCATTAATACGCAAATACCCAAATTGGCAAATGCTTCGCCCCTGTTTTTTCAAAGAACGAAAGTTAGGTGCATTTGCTGCCACTTGCAGCTTCGATCATTACACCTGCCAGTAATTTATATGCCTCACTCCATGCTTCTTTTACCTCCAAGGTAAAAGCATCTCCCAAACCCTGCTCTAAAGTCCAAAGCAAAGCATTGCCGACAGTTTCATAATGCTCTTCTTTTACTCCATATCCAACATGACGTTTTCCCAGCGCCTGAATTGCAGGCAGGATTATTTCCGGGTCGTCTAAACCTTTGACTGCAAAGTCAATCATTTGCATGAGCATACGCCCTTGTTTCTTTATGTCTCTTTTAAAAAGTTGTCTTAATGAAGGGTCTGTCTCAAACAAATGCCTGTAAAACATTTCCGCTGCTTTGTAGGAAACAGGTTGAATTTTTGCAAATGTCTTCCGAACCAGCTCTATTTGTTCGGGTCTCATTGCTCCTCCCTTCTATGTTCCAGCAGAACATAAAAAAGGTTTTTACGATTTCTTAAATTTTTTTATCCCCCGCCTATCTGCATCCATTCAGGCCATTCAGGCCACTTGGAACGATAGGTCTCATGACATTTAAAGCAAGCATCCCTTAGCATCAAATCAAAGCTATTATACGTCTCTGCAATATTTTGTTTTGTAGAAATTTCTGCTATTTTTTTTGCCGAGCTGGTGATCTTGAGTATGTATTTTTCAACATCCTCTTTCACCGCCTGTACCATCTTTGGATTGTTTTGATCTAAACCTGAAATACCAGAGCCTTCCATCCATTTACCAACAGGTTCCCCTTCCGGGAAAAAACTTCTCAACAAGCTCTCGCTTTTCTCAACGACGATGTCTGCTTCCTTTTTCACCGAATCATAATCACCCATCATGATAGCATCCAGAATATTTGATGTATGAGAACTTATTATAAACATCAACGACCTTATTGGTGCATATTCTGCCTTATGTTTTTTTTCAATATCTTTTCCCGAAACAATACCACCCATGAATACACCTAAAACACTTATTAAAGCTATAAAAGATACAATAACCATAATTGCTCGTTTTTTACCCTTTTTTCTCATATGCATTTTCTCCTTATGAAAATTTTATGTATGAAAAGAAGCAAAAGTGTTTAATGCTCGTGTCATTATTCAATAATTATTAAACTCTTGTAAACCTGAAAACAGCGTTTTTCCTGCATTTAGACAAATTTAATCATGAAGATATTTATTCATAGTCTTTCGTTTTACCTGCCAGGGCCGTGACTTCCTGGTTGGTCAAGCAGCCAGTCCCTATTTTTTCTGTGACAAGCAAAACAGGTTGTTTCAATCATATCCGTAAATGCCCTTAAGGTTTCTTCCTGATTCCCGGACATGGCCATTTTTCGAACGTTCAAGGCCTTATACACTATTCCACTCTGATATAATGTAAATTCTTCTTCTCGTTTTGCAATCTCCCCGGTATCAGCCGGATCGATGCCTGCACGTTTAAACCAGTCATTTCCCTTCCTGTTAAAATCAAAGAAAATCTGGTTTATTTTGTAGCTTTTATCAACAATCGCACCAGCTTCATTCGCAACATATTTCAAATTATTCTCCAGAATTCCCGACAACATATTATTTAACCGATTTTCTATTTCTTTCATTAATTCCTTTGTTGGCGCTATAACTTCTTCGTGCTCCATTGCTTTCCCTTGTGCCATAATCACTTTAGAGTTTACAGGAACATTTACAACAACGCCCACGGTTAATAGGCAAAAAAACAGTGCATGATACTTCATGATGCAACGCCTCCTTTCGTTTAAAACAGTAATGATGTAAATTTATTTAACAAAACAACAGTGGTGACTTTATGATTACAAAAAGCATATATACCGTAAGGGTTCACCAACAGTGATTTTTAACATATATTTAACCTTTGTTAATATAAATAGTTATAGCATTTCGCAAATCACATTTTAGGAGATCCCTGAGTATAAATATACTTTTAATAAAAAAAGGTATTAATAGTATTTTTAAACTAATTTCTTTTTTTTTCAATACCCTAAAATGGGTAGACCCGAAAGGGTGTATGCAGGGAGGGGTATACAACAAGTGGCTTAAAACAATTTAAAAACCTATAAATGTATATGTATAAATTATCATTTCTATAATTCTAAGACATTCAAGAAGATTAAACTATTTTTACCTATGACGTCCTATATTTCCAATAAGTTACGAAGAAAATACGCTATAATGGATGGCTAGAACAATAAGTGGTGCAATGAGATAGATATTAATTGACGCGGATAAACGAGGTTGATACTATGCCGTTGTTATTATAAGCAAAGGGTTTACAGTATGAGCTATTACCACCAACTGGAACATTGGGCTTCAGGATTCAAATCTAAACCTGCACAGGACAGTCATGTTGCTGTTATTCAAGCATCTGCAACTGCCCTGCCTTATAAAGATAATTTCTTTGATGCCGTTTTTACTGACCCACCCTATTACGACAACGTGCCTTATTCTTATCTTTCAGACTTCTGAGAGTAAGGAGAAGAAACTGTTGGATGGACTTCTTGCTGGTAAGGAAAGATTGAGGGATGAAATAACGAAATAATCGTCAACGCCAAAACAAAAGAAGTTGCTTTAATGAAAAAAAACACAACTCCCTATATCCCCCTTTGTTAAGGGGGATTTCAATTAAGTCCCTCTCAACAAAGGGGAAAATTTTAAGGTCCCCCTTAATAAAGGGGGAATCAGGGGATTGTTATCTCTCAGATGAAAAATCTTTCGGTTTTCAGCATAATCCTGCTGATTGTGATTGATATTTGCTATATCACAAAATAACATGTGGGGCAATTGTGGGATAAAGATAAATATTATGCAGCAATACTTGTACGAAGAGAGACCTTGAAATCAAATGCCGGAACCTACGATTAAGTGTTTAAACTGCCAAACTGAGTTTCAAAAGCGTCGTTTGCGTTGCACAAATTGCAATGAGATCGGCATCTATAAACTATACAAGTATGTAAGGTTCTACGATCGTTCACTCGACATATTGAAAAACAAAATGATTTGGTTTTCAACTGCAGAAAAATTAAACGATCCATTTGAGTTTAGTTTTCACCTTTCTGAAATGCATATAAATGGATTTCCGATAGATGAAGTATCGCTCGAAACAGCGATAAGAGCTATGAAACAAATGGGGGTGCTTCCGTTTAGCGAGATTAACGATAATATCTTGATGTGGTCGCACTATTCAGAGTCTCATACTGGTTTTTGTATCGAATTTGAGCGAACCGATTCTAACGAATTGGGGAATTGGGATTATTGTATGCCTGTCCTGTATGATGATAATCTTCCAACAATTAAACCCATCGAATTGGGAGATAAAAAGGTTGTCTCAAAGATATTGACTACAAAATCAAAGCTTTGGTCATATGAGAGAGAGTGGCGCATCCTAGTCAACAAAGGAAATCAAATACATGATTTACCAGGCAACATCACGGGAATAGTGTTCGGTTGCAGGATGCTCTTTGCTAAACGTCGAGAAATCGCAAGAATTCTCGGCGGCGCTGTCACGTACATGCACGCCGTTAAGGCGCTGTAAATAAATTAACGTCTCACTTTGAAGCCTTGATTGCATGTTTCCAGAGCATGAAATTGATCTACTTGATACCTTTATTTATTTACAGTGCCTAAGAGTGCAACCAAGTTTGCTTTTGATATAAAGCCAGTTTCGTTATCTGATCTAACAAGTTGATGTAAGGTGGGTAATAAAAAGATGGTAACGGCATGAAAAACAAGGAAGAATTTAAAGAGTTATACGGATGGGATGATGGGAATATATATTTCATGAATGAAGAGCGCAAAAAGGAATGGTGTGTAAGTGACAATGAAGAATTGTATAATCAATTAATAGAAATTTGTAGAAAATATTTTAAAGTGAATGATGTCGTATAGCAGGATAAACTACAGAGGACACGAAGAACACGAAGGTATTAATTCATGGCAATAATTTGGGTTTTTGAAAAATTCCGGTAATGTAGGGGGTCGAACATATGGTCACATATAAATTTTCAGTAATAATCGAAAAAGACAGTGACGGTTATTTTGCCTTTTGTCCTGAATCCTAGGGTTGCTATGCACAGGGAAATACTTATAATGAGGCATTGGAAAATATCAAAGACGCTATAAGGCTTCATATAGAAGATAGAATCGCAAGCGGTGAAGATATTCAACAATCTGACTCTGTGAGTTTGACCCTCATGGAAGTATCAGTATGACAGAGAAGTTGCCAAAAGTCACCGCAGGAGACACAATCAAGGCATTAGAAAGAGCCGGATTTTACTTTTCCCGACAGAGCGGAAGTCATAAGATATACGAGGATAAAGATGGACAACGAATATAAAGAAACATACGCAAAGCTATACAAAATTTACAAAAAATATCAGAAGAAGTATAAGCATAACCCGGACTCACACCAAATGTGTTGTATGTGGTCAACGGTTAATCCCCCAGATACAATCGAAGATACTAAGCCAATGTATGAAATAGAGAAAACTTTTGAGATAAATTTTGACGAAGACGAGGCGCTTGTGCTTTATGATATGGATTTAGATGAAGCAGCTCAAAGGATTATTGAGATAAAGAGGGGAAAATGCTAACAAGGCCTTTATGCAGGAACTTGCCGAGGCGGTAAGCGCATTAGAAAAGATTTGTCTTGTAGTAACCTTGCCGTCGAGTGTTATTGAGCATTATGATGAGGGTATAGAGAAGCTCTATCAGCAATTACAAAAGGTGGCAGGACGCGTTGAGAAGATTTACACCCCGTACAAGGTTTGGGAACGAGCCGTGTATCGTTTACGCTGAATAGTTACGGAAAAGATGCTATTATCAAAACCTGAATAGTAGTTCTCATATTTTTTTAACTTATATTACGAAAAAACATACCAATGAATCCCATTTTTATTCTGTGCATTTCCGTTGTCTGCTTTTTGCTGGCGGGTAGATTTTACTCCAGATTCGTATCAAATACCTTGGGAGTCGATTCCGGAAGAAAAACCCCTGCGGTAGAAATAAATGATGGACGCGATTACGTGCCCACTGCAACCCCTATCGTTTTTGCGCATCATTTCGCGGCAATTGCCGGAGCAGGGCCAATAATAGGCCCTGTTATGGCACTAATCTACGGATGGGGTCCCGCATGGTTATGGATATTACTAGGCGGGATATTCTTCGGCGCCGTCCATGATTTTTCCGCTCTCTTTATAAGTGTGCGGGAAGGGGGGAAATCTATTGGCGAAATCGCCAGAAAGTCATTTGGCCCGGCCGCGTTTGTTATGATCATTTCCTTCGCCATCGTCATGCTGGTTCTGGTTAATGCAACATTTCTCAACGCATCCGCAACCGCCCTGACTTCAATCATTGATAGTACACATATCGGTCTCAGCAAAGACCAGAAATTCTTTCGGTGGGCAGATGAAGCAGGGGGCAAGGTGCTTATCGGCGGAATAGCATCGATGTCGGTTATTATTGTCACCGTTTTTGCGCCGCTGATGGGCTATCTTTACATTAAACGCAACGTTTCTGTCATAAAATGCGCTCTTTTCGCTATTTTTATTTGTATTGTTTCGGTTGCCGCCGGAATCTATATGCCGATAACCATGGAACCAAAACACTGGATGTTCCTCATTTCCCTGTACACCATCGTTGCGGCCGGTGTACCCGTCTGGTTATTTTTGCAGTCGAGGGATTTTATTAATGTGCACCTTCTCTATATCGGTCTGATATTGCTTTTTCTGGGAATTATTGCATCCGGGATACGGGGTGTTGAAGTAAATTTCCCGGCAAATAATATGAAAGAAGGTGCATTGTATCTCGGTTTCCTGTGGCCCGGACTTTTTATCACTATTGCGTGCGGGGCTATTTCCGGATTCCACGCACTTTGCGCCGGCGGCACCACCGCAAAACAAATCAAATCCGAAGGCGCTGCGCATACGGTGGGCTATTATGGGATGCTTCTGGAATCGTTTCTTGCCCTTTGTGTTATCATTACCGTTATTATGGGACTCGATATGGTCCAGTATAAACAGCTTGTATTTCCCTCTGAAGAATCAGGATTTAAATGTAATCCGATATTAACCTTTGCCCTTGCGCTCGGACGCTCTCTTCACATCGGGCTAGGATTGCCGTTGCCTTTAGGGATCCTCTTCGGAATGCTTCTTTTAGAGGGATTTGTCATTACAACTCTTGATACCTCCGTAAGATTAAACCGCTATCTTTTTGAAGAACTATGGAGAACGGTTTTTCAACGCACACCGAAGATGCTTGGATATTATTGGGTAAATTCGGGGATGGCGGTTGGTTTAATGATCGGGCTTGCATACAAAAATACGGTAAGCAATATATGGTTAATTTTCGGGACGAGCAACCAGCTTCTTGCGGCATTTACCTTAATAATAATTTCATTCTGGCTGCTGTCAAAAAGAAGGAATCTATGGCTCACGGCAATACCCGCGGTATTTATGATCATCACTACGCTGACAATGCTCGTTGGAATGCTTGTTCACCAGTTTATACCAAAGGGCAATGTGCCGCTTATTATTGCAGATGTTGTACTTCTCGGCCTTTCTTTCGGCATTATTTGGGTTGCGGTAAAAACACTACTGAACTACAGGAAAACTATCGTAACAATTTAGTAGGGGCGAAGCATTTGCCCGTTTGGGTATGAACGCATTTATGACAATTTATAGTAAATGCTTCGCCCCTACGCTATTCGCAATCAGTGAATTAGTCTTCTTCACTATGGCAGTGATTTTTGGTCCGGCAATGCCATTGCATGGCGTCCTCATATCTTTTTTCTGCAACATTTGCCAGAAATGCCAGCCTTGCGGCATTGGTTGATTTTTTTAAACGCCATGACCGTGTAGCATGGTCTAGCGCCTTTCCTGCATTCCCCGTTTCCAGCTTTTCCCTGCCCAGTGAAACTTCCTTTTCTGCAGCCTGCCGGATTGTTTTTAATAATTCCAGTTCACAGCCGCACCTTACACATTCCGGTGAGTCCGGATTTATCTTTTTGCAGGAAGGACATTGAATCTCCATCACTCCTCCAAATAAAATATAATGTCTTCAAGGGATTCATTTATCTCCGACAACCCCACGAGATCATGTTCGTTTACAGCCTTTTCACTCTTTTCCAGTAAATTGCGAATATCATTTTCGTCCTCCAGGGATATTGAGTCCATAAGTTTCTCGGCGCGCCTTCTCAAGTCTTTAGTCCTGGCAATGGCATCACTTTCTTCTGCAGGAGCTTCATGGCCTCCATCCTCTTTCGTTATAAGCTTAAACTCTTCGCTGTCAAATTCTTCCTCTGAAAACAGCGAAGCAACATTCTTTTGCGACTCAATGATGTTGAAGTTTGATTCAACGTCTTTGGTATCCATTGTGACTTCCTTTGAGAGTCCCGTATTTTTTTCAACCGCAGTAACCTTCAGAATCCCGTTAATATCCAGTTCAAGGTTTAAAATGATTTTATTCCCGGCGGGTGCCTCGCTCAGCCCCTGAACCATGAAATTGCCGATAAAAATGTTGTCCTCTGCAAGCGGTTCTTCTCCCTGATAAATATTGACCTCTACCGCCTCCTGATTATCAACCATAGTGCCAAATACTTCGCCTTTGCTCACGGGAAGGGGTGTGTTGCGTTTGATAATAGGAACAAACACATTGTGATGAATTGCCCCGTCATAGTCTCCGACAGCGCTGGTGCCAAAGGTGTAAGGAGTGATATCCACAAGGATGGATTGCGTTTTGTGTCCGGCAATAATACCCCCCTGTATTGCCGCCCCCATAGATACTATCAGGTCGGGGTTGATTTCATAATGCGGTTCTATTCCAATCTCCTTTGTAATGATTTCGTGGACTAAAGGAGTCCGTGTTGAACCGCCGACTAATATTACCTTATCGATATCGCCCGGGATGAATGATGCATCCTTGAGGCACATATGGATACAGTCCAATGTTTTTTGCAACAACGGACGTATCATGGACTCGTAATCATTCCTGGATATCTCCATTTCAAGGTGCAGTTCCTTACTAATAAATTCTTCTCTAATCTTCGCAAAAGGGTGGTCAGAAAGCTCACGTTTTGCCTTTTCCAGGGTATTAAGAAGCCTTCTTCTTGCCCTTATATCTTCATTTAAATCGACGCCATGTTCTTTTTTAAACACCTGCAATACATGATTGAACAACAATTGATCAAAATCATCTCCGCCTAATTTGGTATCGCCGTGACTTGCCAGCACCTCTACTACCCCATTTTCAACAACGACAAGAGACACATCAAACGTGCCGCCTCCCAGATCATAAACAAGAAGCTTGTGATTTTCAGGGTGACCGGCATCGTATGCAATAGCCGCAGATGTAGGTTCATTGATAATCCTTACCACATCCAGGCCGGCTAACAGTCCGGCGTCCCTGGTTGCATTCCTTTGGCGGTCGTCAAAATATGCAGGAACGGTAATAACCGCTTTTTTAATCTCACTGCCAAGATATTTTTCGGCGTGTTTTTTAAGCGTAAGCAGGATGAAAGAAGATATCTCTTCGGGACGGAACTCCTTTTCCCCCAAACGTACCTTGACATCCTCGCCCATTTTTCTTTTTATGGAGAAGATTGTAGATTCGGGACTCGAAACTGCCTGGTTTTTCGCCGTTTTCCCTACAATAAGCTTGCCTGTAATATCAATGCCGACACATGACGGCATAATCAGATCATCGTCCACCGGAATAACCTTTGGTTTTCCATTCTCCAAAATGGATATCTCTGAATTCGTGGTGCCAAGATCTATCCCAACTATTGTTTCCATGCTATACCCTCCCCTGCGTTTTTGATATCTTTACCTCTGCCAGTTTAATAACTCGTTCTCCCTGTAAGAAACCAGGCGATATTTCTTCTATCACCATATGAGGCAAATGTTTGTCCGTATACTCAACGGCAACTGCATTCATTTGGCCTGGATCAAATAATCTGCCGAGCGTTTCCATTTTTGTAATACCTTCATTTTTCAATAAATTTTCTAAATAACTATACGTAATCTCAAAACCTTCCCGGAACCGATTCCAAACGTTTTCCCAATTACCGTAATTTTTAAAAAGTTTTTTTTTCGGCGGGGTATATAATCTTTCTTTTAATCTTCCCATCCGTTCAAAGACATCAATCACTGCCAGAAAACGGCGCTTGTTTGCAAGCAGTTCTTCTTCCTTTTTTCTCGCATCTGCCTGACCCAGCCGGTTTTGTATATCAACAAGGACATTTTGAAAACCCGCCAGACTTTCTCCAAACCGTGTTAAAACGTCATGATTTCTCCGCCCGCCTTTTCTCACCTCATTTCTGAGAACACAAAGCTCCTCATAGAAAGAATAGATATCCGGTTCATCATCCGTAAATTCTACGCGGGGGATTTCAGATAATTCATTTAACCATTGCCTGAAATCACGTTCCATTTCCGTCTTCCGGAGTTCTAAACAAATGTCTGTATTTACCGGTTCATTTTTACCGGCGAGATCTTCGACATTCAGGATTTCGGGGTTTTGGATTTCGATTAGAGATTCCTCTTCGGAAACCGGAATCCGGGAATTCGGGATTTGGGATTCATCTTTCATCGGAATCGAGGTTTCGGGTTTCGTGATGCGCATATTATCATTTTTTTGTAACCTACCTGAGAAAAAAACTTTTGCCAGAAAATTAACCAATCTTCTTCGAAAATCTGAGTAGAAAGTGGGGATCTTATTAGTGTTCGCCATTAAAATTGCTCTAAATTATTATTTATAAAAAACCTGAAATGCACACATTCGGGATTCATCAAACATCACTAAGCAGCTCCTTCAATCTTTCAAAACCTGGGGGTTTTCGCTTATTCGTTACTCCCGCATGCAGCAATAATGCCTCAAATGGACGATTAATTGGCATATCTCTGTTAAATACATAATAGTGCAACCGTTTTCTCTCATCCCGTATCAGATCATATGCATTGGCAATTTTTTTGAACATTTCCGGCGCCCTGTCTGGCGGATGTTTTTTTACCAACTCCAGATAAGCATTACGGATCGTCGCATCGTCTGCTGAGAGGCCAATACCTAAAATTTCATACGGAGTCATTTTTCATCACCTTTTGCTTTCCATAATCTGAAATCTGATAATTACCTAAGCTGGCATAGCAAGAAATAAAAAATACGAAATACGAAACAAATTCCAAAATCCACCCCCTTACTCCCGCCGACGGGGAACATTCTCCCACTTTGGAGGAGGTAAGGGGGTGGATTCGTATTTAGCATTTCGTGTTTCACTATTAAATATTTTGCCAAAAAACGCAAAGAAATTACTGATAAAGTGTAACTATTCAGCGTAATTTATTAAACCACCGGAGATCAGAACGTAACGCGTTTCCAAACCTTGTACTGAACATAGTGACGTATCTGTTTGGAAACGAGCCGTGTATCGTTTGCGTTGAATAGTATAACGTTTCATTAAAATATCTACATTGATACCGTCATTGCGAGCGACAGCGAAGCAATCTTAAGTCTTTTGGGAACAAGAGATTGCTTCGTCGCTACACTCCTCGCGATGACATTTTTTTACGTACACATTTTAACGAAACAATGTAATAGTTACGATAAAGTACTAATGGTTATCCTATTTTTTCTTTTTTTTGTGCGCCCTCTTTGATGGAGATATTCCTTCAAATATTCTTTTTATTATATCGAAACCGGAGTCGCCATCCTCGTCGAAAGCATCAAGCATATCCTTGGGGAAGGGGCCATTCAAAATATTCTTAGTCTCTAAAAATTCCCGTAAGTTCTCCACCTCACTTTTCAATTCACGCACCAACTGCAAATTATTTCTCTTTTCCGCCAAAAGCAGTATATGTTCAAGTTCCTGAAGGGTTTTTTCTGTCGGGACTACTCGTTTGCCTAACTCTCTTAAGGTAAGTTTATGGTAAAGAAATAATGGGGCTTCTTTGTCTTCCTTCAACATTTTTGCAATATATCTTTCCCCGAGTTTAAATTCTTTCTCTTGTAATGCAAATTTTACGATCCTTGATGCATCTGTTTCGGAACATGGCGCCCATAATGTTTTAAACGCATATTCAACAATCCTTTTTTTTTCACTAACCAGCCATTGGGGTTTGCTAATCTCCGATATATAAGAATAAATATCTATTAATAAAGCAACATTGGCGGGGGTGGGTGCGTTGCGCCATGCATTGTCAAGCTCGTCGTAGCGTTTTTGTATATATATATCAGGCACACCATAACACCGGTATACCAACTGTGTAAAATAAATAAGCGGGAAGGGACTCTCTGTGTTGTTTAGCGCCAAATGAAATAATTCATTCCCCCGCTCTTTGTTCTGGTTTTTAAACTCAAGACCAGACCATCGTGCGTAAATATAGGCAATCCCTCTGTTAAAATCATGCGAACTTTTTATTCCAATGTTAATTGCTTTGCCATACATTTTTCTGCCCTGTGGTATCTGCCCTTTATCAAAATTTAGCGGGGCAGCTCGCAGATATGCCAGAGCCAACTGTTTCTTAATTTTGCTATCTAACGGATCAAGGCGGTTTGCCTGCTCCAAATACTTTATTCCCTTCGCAAATACATTGCGATTAACACAGCTAATCCCCGCGTTGGTTAATATAAAAGGGTCCTCGGGGAATATAGCCACCAGTTTATCCAACAGTCTGTTTAACTTCTGTAGTTTGCGGGTTTTCCCGTACACTATTAATAATTGCAAACAGGCATCCTTGCTGCCTTCGTCACGGTCAATACTCTTTAGTAAATAGCGTTCGGCGAGTTTTGCATTTCGGAAGCAGACTTCATCTTCCCTATGTTCCATCCAATGAAAAGGGGAAGGTTCATTTTTTTCTTCGACGGCAAAACTCCCCCCCAAATGTGCGTACACAATGGCTTCAATTTTTTTATTTTCGCCATAAACCTCTTTATATACATCGAGAAAATCTTCCCATATACCTGCATATTCCAGATCACTTAATCGCCAGCCCCTAGAGAGAAAACATTCGGCTTTTTTTATGAGCAAATTTTCAATTTTTCCCTGAGCAGTTAATGAGCGGTTGTTTATAATACCTTCTATAAAGTCCTCGGCATCATCTGCCCTCATATAGTAAATACTACTGAAATAAAACCTGGTAAGGGTGCCAACAATGCCTGTTTCCTCTGAAGGAAAATCCGAAAGTCCGTTACGAATATACCTGTATGAATTAAGATGATCGCCTTCCTCCCAAAAATAATCCGCATCGGGCAATACATGCGCAAGCTCTGGATATCCCGACAAATAGCATATCTTCCTTAAAGTCTTTTTGCTTAGAGTCTCAGGCAATTTTTGCTGCGTATTATCCATGAGTACCATAAACGCCTTTGCGGTATCGTGCAACAGCGTGTCTGCGGATATGAGGGAAAAAGCCAATTTCGCCTTTTCATCCTCATTTGTATAAAAGGCAATACTCCCTTTTATAAATAACTTCCAATGCGAAAATACGGAGTTTCGTCCTATCTCTTTTACTTCTGCCCAGGCTTCATCATAACGTTCATGTGCAATATTCTCCAGCGCCTTGTGTATCGCAATTATTTCTTTATATATTTCCGGATTGTATGACTTAAAAAAAGAACTGTCATGGAAACGCAAGACTATTGCATCTGCCATCCCTGGAATTTCGTTAATGCCCGGCGCCTCTATGCCTTTCGACAAAAGGGAAATATACTCATCTGCCGCAGCGGCATAATCGCCCCTCTTAATTGCTATTTTTACCGCTAACAAATCATCGCATTCTCCGCCTGTTATCTCTTTTATCTTAACTACAATATCCTCAACATTCTCCCATTTTTTGTTTTGAATAAATGTATCCGCTAATGCACGATAACTGGCCAGGAGTTCGCTACGATATTTTTCATTGTCCATCCAATAAAGTTCTTCAAAACTCTCCATTGCCTCCCGGTATCTCTTTTTCTCAAAATCATCTCTGGCCTTATGCTCCAGCATTACCGGAGAAAGGTATTTTCTCTTTTTTTTGGTCATTGTTTTTTTGCTTATGTTTACTATTGATGCTGATGAGTATTGAAGTTTTTTTAGCAATGGATAAAAAAATGAAACAAAATGTATTTAATATAATACAAAATTAATAAAGCAAATTAAATGAAATTTAGCGATAATTCGCCCAACCATAACATAGACAAACCAGTGCCAAACAAATACGAAATATGAAAGATGAACCACAGATTACACAGGTTACACCGCTTACACAGATTAAAAAAAATCGTAACAAGTAAATTTTCAAAAAACCAAAGTGTTGCCAAAATTTCATTTTATGAGAAACCATAGTCCAAATCCGGTAATCACAACTTCGATAATCCTCATAAATACCTGAATAGATAATCTCTCTAATATGCTCTTTCCAACGAAGGAGCCAATGACCATTACCGGACAAATAGAAAGCCCACATACCCAGGTAGATGATGAAATCGCACCAAAACTCTGATAAGAGACAAGCTTTACAACGTGTATTGCCGCAGTCCCTAAAGCCTCGGTTCCGATGAACGCACCCTTGATGAGCCCGTATGAAAGATAAAACGGCGCAAGAAAAGGACCGGCACTGCCGGAAATTGCAGAAACCAAAGAAAACATGGACCCAATGGGGGCAAACCAATGCGGGCGGAATCCTGTGATCAGACGTCCGCGCCAATGCCGCCAAATGACGGAACAGATTAAAAAGCCACCCAAAATCCTGAGAAGACCGGTATCTGGTAATTTGGTGAAAAGCCAGGCGCCTAGAATGGAAAAAGGAATGGCTCCGGCAACAAACCAAAAAACGACAGGAAGTTGTATAAATCGCCGGTTAAATCCAACACGGCTCAGGTTGCCAACAAGCTGGGCAACGGCATACATCGGAACAGCATCGCGCACCCCAAATATTGCGACCAAAACAGGAAGTAAAATTATACCTCCACCCGTACCGGCAATTGCAGCAACAACAGATGCTATAAGCGCAGAAGATAAAATAAGTAGCCATTGTTCCATTATAGTGTTATTTTCTGGCTCAAATTGGGCAAGTTAACCTACAAACAAACAGACATGTGCGTTGGTATGCATTCTCGGCTGAAACCGGGGGGGGAGGCGTTATACCCGTATATCTACAATTTTGACTGAATCCGGTACATATTTTTTTACAGCAGCAATATCCGGCTCTTTTGTTAAAAGCAGGTAATCTGGAGAGCAGATACTTATTTCTTCGAGTCCGATGACATGGTAACCGAAAATTCGAATCTTCATCTCATCATCAACCACAGCGACCAGATCTAATTCTTTATCCTGGATCACTAAATACGCAATTTCCATAAGGTCAGTAACGCCATAAAGTGCAACACGGGTTTGACCGTTAAAAGGGATCTCTTGTACCTTGCTTTCAACATCTTTTCTCACCGCCTTGTAAAAACGAAAATTTCTGTTTAAAAAATTATAGGCAATCTGCGTCTTTTCTGTAATCCCTTTTGAAGTTAAAATATAGCGAATCTTTCTTGGGTTTGTACCCAAAACTTTTATCAACCCCCTCTTTGTAAGTTTTTTTATCGCAAAGTTTATAGAAGCAACGTTAATGCCCAACTGCGTGGATAATTGGCGCTGGGAAATCCGGTCGCTGTCCGACAATTTTTCAAGGATATTATATTGTGTGATTTCTTCGTCGTTTGCCATACATCTTTATTTATTATCTATCTGATTTTAATCTGAAAAAAGATTACCGGTATTAATTTGAGGCAACACTAATCAATTGATTCAATATCCGCTATGCTAATCTCTGCTGACGTAGATTTTTGCAAAATGTCTATAGAAACTACAACGCGATAATTCGTCTTCCTTTTGACCAGTAGTCCCTCTAAACCAATGAGCGGGCCTGAAACAACCCGGACCTTCGTGCCTTTTTGCAAATATTTGTAAGGGTCTATCGCAACATTGCTGTTTATCAAGGTCTTTAAATTGTTTATTTCTGCATCCGGAATAGGAGAAGGAATAAAGTCATCCTCGTTGCCAATAATCCTTACCACTCCCCGTGTGCTTTTTATTTCATATAGATTATCCAGTGTTATATTGACAAACAAATACCCTGGAAAAAGAGGAACATCAATAAATTTCTTTCTGTCCCGTCTGCGGCTGATTGTTTTCACTAGTGGAAGGAAGGAGCTGATATTCTTTTCCCTTAAGAAGGAATCTACTTGCTTTTCGTGACGAGATCTTGTGTGAACTGCAAACCAGTAGGCAACGTTTTTTTCCATGTTTTTAAAAAACCTCCCGCAGGGTAATAAACCTGCGGGAGGAGCGGGGCCTCACAATTGGGAGATGTGAGAAATTGTGCAATTTCTACTGTTTAAAAATATAAACGTTAGTTAATTTAAACGATTATTTATTGAATGTCAATATAAAAAACAAAAATGGTTACTTGTTTAGATCGTCCAGAATTTCCTGTGCTATTTCCCGAACGGAGCCATCTTCATCATTAAGCGCCTGCTTAATGATTTCTATAGCCTCCTTGCTCTCTATTTCGCCCAATGCCTCTACGGCGCTTTCGCGAACCCACGGATCTTTGTCTTTTAGAGCGGCTTTGGAAATTGGTTTTATTATAGATGCGTCATCTATATCTATTTCCAGCAATGCATCGATGGCGCTTAACCGTACGTCTACATTTGTATCTTTTTCCAATGCCTTAGCAATAATTTCTATTGCTTTTTTATCTTCAGTTTCTCCCAGGGCTATTATAGCATCTTCCCTTTTTTCGGCATCTTCATTTTCCAATGCGTCTTTGGCAAGCGCTTCAAACTCAGGGTCTTTTTTCTTTTTTTTATCTTTTCGTTTGATTAATTTTTCTGGTGGTTTTTGGCTTGTTGGCGTGTAAATTTCTTTCGATTTATTGGCGCTGACTATTGATATTTTTCCTTCTTTTAATTCGTTGGGATCATAACTGAAGGCGTAATTTTTGTCTTTCAAAATCCTGCGTATCCCTTCTCTGATAGGAACATCCTGATATTCCATAGTGACTTTTGTGTCAATTGAATCGGTCAGCCATATTCTTGCGCCGCTTTGCGTCATAATTTCCTTTAACACCTTTTCCAGCGGGGAATCTTCCAGTTTTACGGATAATTTCCCATTTGTAAATTTAATATCAAAGACCTCCGCATCGGCGTTTGTTCCTATGCCGGTAAATTGAGGGAGGGACAGCAGGAAAAAGGCTGCAATCGCAGCATACATGGCAATTTGTGAAAAACTAAGTCGAATAAGAAAGGCTGGTGTGTACATTATCTCCCCTCAATAATGCTGGTAAGCGTTTTTTTCCCCTTTTCCATTATTTCCGGTGTTTTTCCTTCTACATTCAATCTCAGAAGAGGCTCTGTATTTGATTTTCTGACATTAAACCACCAATCGTTGTATTCAACGGTAATTCCATCAAGGTAGTCTATTTTTGCGTTAGGAAATTTTTTAACAATTTCTTCTAATTTCGCATCCTTTTCTTTCACCTTAAAATTTGTTTCCCCCGAGGAGCAATATCTTTTTAGCGGTGCGAGTATGCTGGAAAAAGGAGCCCGTCTTAAACTTAAAAGTTCCAGGATCAAAAAAAATATGATAATTCCCGAGTCGGAATAGTAGTTATCCCTGAAATAATAATGTCCGGAAAGTTCTCCGCCAAATGGTGCGTTTTTTTCTCGTAAGGCGGCTTTCATGTATGCGTGGCCTACCCGTTCGCGACAGGGAATTCCACCTGCGGCTTTTATTTCTTCCGGAACGACCTTGCTCGACCGGAGGTCATATACAATCGCAGCGCCTGGTTCCTGTTTAAGAAATTTTTGCGCTACCAGCGCGGTAATAATATCGCATCCTATTATCCTCCCCATTTCATCTGCAAAAATACACCGGTCTGCATCTCCATCAAAGGCAACCCCCAGGTGTGCCTTTGTTTCTTTTACTTTGTTTTGCAAATCTTCAACATTTTCAGGTTTGAGTGGATTTGCCTCGTGGTTTGGAAAGCTCCCATCAAGTTCAAAATATAACGGAATAATTTCTATTGGAAGCCCTTCACAAACGAAAGGAATAATTTTTCCGGCCATACCATTTCCCGCGTCCACAACAATGCGAAGGGGTCTTAGGTTGTTTGCAAATTTCATTACATGTTTTTTATAATCTTTAAAAACATCATTTAAGATTACCTTTCCAAGCTGGTCAATGCGGGGCGGATGGTATTGTTTTGTTAATTTTGCGATTCTTTCTATTCCTGTTTCAAAACTGACCGGCATTGCCTGCTCTCTGCATATCTTAAATCCGTTATATTCCGCGGGATTATGCGATGCCGTTACCATTACGCCTCCGTCATAAGCGTAATAACCCACGGCAAAATAAGTCATTTCCGTCGGCACAACGCCGATATTTATCACGTTTGTTCCAGTGGAACAAATGCCTTCGATAAGTGCGTTTGCCAATGACCTGGAAGAAGTCCTCATATCTCTGCCAACAACGATGTTTTTTGAACGAGGGTTGTTTTCTTTAAAAAACAAGGCAATGGAAGTTCCTATCTTCCGGGCAGTCAGATCATCAAGTTCTGAAGGATATTTTCCCCGAATATCATAACTTTTGAAAATACCCGTTGATACCGTTGTTTCTGATTTTGATTGTTCAGTATCGTGTTGCGCTTCTACTTTTTCCAGACATACATTGCATTTTGGGTAATTTACCCCTTGCCGGCCTTTGCATACTGAATCGCTGATCTCGTAAGGCTCCCCCGGACAACGATGTTTTCTTTTTTGATTTCCCATAAAACTACTCAATTAAAATCTAATACATCAGATAAATAATGTTTTGCCGGTATCAAATGCTTGTTTAAGGATGGCCTGTTTTTTATATACCGCCCCTTTTTCTTCCAGTTCTGAACACAGCATATCACCGGCATATTCCGCATCAATGACGTGAAAAAAAGATTTCACTGTTTTTATTGCCCCGGCAAAAAGTTCCTCACTCTCATGGCGTGCGGCAGTGGCAATAAAAAAACCTTTAGCGGCAACCCCATCTTTCCTTACCGGGAAATGTAAAATATATTTACGCGACCAAAATACCTGAAAACGGTCAATAAATGCCTTTAGCTGTGCGCTCACGCCCATAAAATAAATGGGAGACGCCACGATTATGCCACCGGCTTCAACAATACGGGGATATATTTTTTGCATATCGTCATTAACTGCACAAATCCCCGTTTGCATGCATCTTCCGCATGAAATACATGGGCTGAAGCTCAAATTCCGCAAAATAATCTTTTCTACGCATATGCCATTCGCTTCAATGCCCTTAATAAGATGATCGAGTATTATATCAGAATTCCCACCACTGCGGGGACTGCCAAAGACCGCAATAACTTTCACAAAAATACCTCAGTGATATGTGAGGACAAGCCTCATATTTATAAGGACAGATTAAAATCACTCAACAATGTAGTGCTGATTGCTTTGTTAAAATCTGCGCAATCAATGGTTCACGAAATTTCTTCCAAAACTTGATTCATATATGAAGATAATTCGCATATAGAATTTACTGTTATTTATTTTTGTTCAACGTGTCCTGGAAATATTTTAAGGTCTTTTGCAGACCAATATCCCTGGAAACCCTTGGCTCCCAATGCAAGAGGCTCATGGCTTTGGATATGTCCGGCTGCCGGACTTTCGGATCGTCTACAGGAAGTTCCTTAAATACAATCTTGCTTTTGCTGTTAGTAAGAGAGAGTATCATTTCTGCCAGTTGCAAAATCGTTATTTCTTCAGGGTTCCCTATGTTTACAGGATTATTTTCCCCTGAAATCAGCAATCGGTAAATGCCTTCCACAAGATCCGATATAAAACAAAAACTCCTTGTCTGGGAACCGTTTCCATATACGGTAATATCTTCGCCTCTTATTGCCTGGCACATGAAGTTAGGGAGGGCACGCCCGTCTTTAATGCGCATTTTCGGCCCATAGGTATTAAATATTCTGACTATTTTTGTATCCATATTGTGATATCGATGGTATGCCATCGTCATTGCTTCCGCAAATCGTTTCGCCTCATCGTATACGCCCCTGGGACCTACCGGATTAACATGTCCCCAATAATCCTCCCTTTGGGGGTGTACCTGGGGGTCGCCATATGTTTCAGAAGTAGAGGCGAGAAGAAATCGCGCCCCTTTTGCCTTTGCCAGCCCCAGACTGTTCAAAGTGCCAAGGGAGCCGACCTTTAGCGTTTGTATGGGATAATTTAAATAATCAAAGGGGCTGGCGGGAGAAGCAAAATGCAATACATTATCGATGCGACCATCTACGTATATATAGTCGCTTACATTGTGTTTTATAAACCGGAAACGGTTATTTCCAATTAAATGAGAAATATTATCCGGACTGCCTGTCAAAAGATTGTCTATACAGAGAACTTCATGTCCTTTTTCTATAAAATAATCACAAAGATGCGAACCAATAAATCCGGCACCTCCTGTTATTAGCGTTCTCAATCAATATTCTCCCAAATTCTGCAAATATCATTATTAAATAGTGTTACGTTGGATTTTACCGCTTTTCCATTTATATTCAAGCGTGAAATCTTGTTAAAATAATCTGTAACTTCTCAATAAGTTGAGGTTTTTATAATAATTTCTACCTTATTCCCCGTTAATAAAGGGGACGGGGGGAGTGTTTTCCTCAATTTATTGAGAAGTTAAAACAATTTTGACAGGTCTTCTATGCTCTTTTCTTCCTGATCGATTAATTTATCCATATTTGAAAAATCACTTTGCTTCTCTATTGAGTCTTTTAATTTTACGGTGATTTTGTGTCGGCCGCAAACAACAGCACCAACAACTCTTCCCTCTTTTGTCGTGACCATAACATATTCCTTCGGGGTTTTTCCTTTGAAATAATTTCTTTTCCCCCCTTTCATCCGTAGATTGCCTGTTCCAATAAGATTAAAAAAAAGATCCCCTACCCGCTTGAAATAATTTGACGTTGTCTCATATTTCCTCAGCCCTCCTCCCGCCATGTTGTTGCCGGCAATGTCGCCTTGCGCTATTGCATTTATCCAATTGGTTTGAACAATATGTTTTTCAAAAACAGGATCCATGATTTGCGCCGCATTACCGGCTGAAAAAACAGCATCATCGTCATCATGGCTTCTCAGATACCTGTCAACCAAAACGCCATTCTCTATTTTCAAGCCGCTGTCTTTTAGCCAGTCAACCGCATGGGTTGCGCCTATTGCTATAAAACAAAGATTACTGTCAAATCTTCTTCCGTCCGTTAACAGTACCGATGCTAATTGATTGTTTGTCCCTTCGAGTGACTGAACCTCTGCATTGGTAATGACTTCAACCTCCATATTTTTAAATTCATCACGTATTAATTTGCAGCCATATTCATCAAAAAAGGGGTCGCCTAAACTATTTCTCCTTACGAGAAAGACAACATGCAATCCTGTTGTCCTGAATTCTTCTGCCATATCCATGCCCAAAAGACCTCCGCCAACCACAACAACCTGTTTTGCGTCCCTGACGGCAACCTTTAATCTTTCAGCCTGAATCAAATCATGCATAGTAAAAACGCCTTTGAGGTGGCTTCCCGGAAATTTAGGTTCTATTGGCGAGATTCCCGTAGCAATAAGAAGTTTATCATATCCATAGATATTCTTTTCAGATGTCTCTACAACCCTCTTCTTCTTGTCAAGTTTTGTTGCCCTTGTTCCTAAATGAAGTTGGATTTTTTTTTGCACGTAAAAATCCTTTTTTTTCACCATAATCTCCTCAATGCCTATCTTTCCCACAGAGTATTCCGGAATTCTCGGACGGTAGAACATGGGGGTCTTTTCTTCAGATATTACGATAATTTCCGCATCACTGTCCAGATTACGTATGCGCTCCGCCGCGGTAATACCGGCAGGCCCGCTGCCCACAATTAAATATGCTTTTGCCATAAAGCCTCCAGTACATTCACGTAAAATAAATGGCGTTATTATGATTATAATTAAACCAAATACATGGTATTATAACAGCTATGTATAATCAAATTATTCTTACATCCTGCACATAATTACCGACGGGGTTTTTCTTTATGCGCTTTTAACGACATGTACGAAATTTTTAAAGAAATTCTTCACTTAGCAGAAACAAAAGAACCCTGTGTACTGGTTACTGTTGTTTGCACAAAGGGTTCTACCCCGCAAAAAGACGGAGCAAAAATGTTAATCCGCAAGGATGGCAGTGGTGTTGGCGCTCTCGGCGGCGGGTGCATAGAAGGGGAAATATGGTCGCAGGCAAAACAACTCCTGAAAGAGCATGGCAGGCCTGTGCTCCGCACGTATGATTTGAACGAGGACTTCTCTGCAAGAGACGGCATGGTATGCGGAGGAACTATGTCTTTTTTTATTGACCCACTGACAACACCACACCCCTTTGAAACATTTGCAAAAGAAATACTCCTTGCCTATGAAGGATATGCCTCTCTTGCCCTTGTAACAATCGTAAACGATAGAAGGGGGAAACATGCCCCGGGGGCAAAATTTCTTGTTAAGGCAAACGGCATAAAACAGGGAAGCCTGGGTAATGAAACACTTGAAAGGGAAACAATCGGGGTTGCCGGAAATATTGCTCTTCACGGGGGGAAAATATTTTTTCAGGCAAGTGACGGAACAGATATATACATAGAAGGATTTCAGACGCGGCCAGCACTTATCCTAATCGGGGGAGGACACGTAAGCAGGGCGGTTTCGCGAATAGCCGCTATGCTGGACTTTGACATCTCTATTGTGGATGACCGTAAGGATTATGTTCAAAAAGAAGATTTTCCTGATGCAAAAGTATGTATCGTCTCCGACTACGGGAAGTGCTTTGAGAATATTCCGTTTACCCGGAATAGTTATATAGTTGTAGCCACACGCGGGCATCGTTACGATGATCTGGCCTTGTTTGCCGCCGCGCAAACGCAAGCCCGTTTCATCGGGCTTTTGGGCAGCAAAAGGAAATCGATGGAAATATTCAAAAGTCTCTTGAAAGAAGGTGTTTCCCCTGAGAAGATCAAAGAAATACACGCCCCTATAGGCCTGAATATCGGAGCCGTTACCCCGGAAGAAATAGCAGTAAGCATTATGGCTGAAATTATAATGATTCGCTATGGCGGCGACGGTTGTTCGTTAAAAATGCCAGCATCAAAAGTAAATGCAAATTCCCTTAATGTTCCGAAAAAATAACGTCAATCGAAGCATCCCTCCCCTCAGCGGAAAAGATAATTTTCGTTCCTCCCGGGGAAATGCCATATATCGATACACTGGCTTTGCCCAAAGAGTCTGTCGTAATTTCTTCCGGTTTTACCACGGCTACCGTTGGAGAAGTGCTGAATACTTTAATTTTTGCGCCTGAAATTGGCATGCCTTGTTTATCCAGCACTTCAATGAAACCTTTATTTATCGATCCGGAGTGTGCATTCAATTTAAAAGGAGTTGCAAACAAATTTATTTCATCGCGGGGGGCAGGTGTTTGGGCACATGAGTTTAATAGGAAAAAAGATAATACTCCTAAAACAAAAACCACTTTTTCACACACATTTTTCTTTGGCATATACACCATTTATCGGTCAGTGTGCCCTGACAAAAAATTCAAAGAATATCATAAAACCTACCAAAACAAAGATCAAGGCGCCGGACATAATTATATACATTTTTAAATTCATAAATGGCTGTACCTTCAAACACAATAAAACTGTAGTTTATTTGCAGTTCCAAACGTTAAACAAAATAAACAAGCTTCTTCAGTTCAAAAGGCGTTTCTTCAACGGTATTTTATGGGACAATAAGATAAAACATTTAAAGAATTCCTACAAGAAGAACATCAAAGGTCAGGTCTTTCCCTGCTAAAGGATGGTTGCCGTCCAGTGTGACGCTATACGCAGAGACCTCCGTTATTGTCGCAATTACCTCTCTGCCATCTTCATTGTTTCGCATTTGTATTTGCTGGCCTACTTTTGGTTCTACGTTGTCCGGGACCTGGCTTCTATCCACCTTTAATACCATTTCATTATAATAAGGGCCGTAAGCCATGCCTGGTGGAATTGTTGTCGTCCTTGATTCGCCGGGATTCATCCCTACTACCATTTGTTCAAAACCAGGAATTAATTGCCCTTCTCCAACGATAAATTTCAATGGTTCACGGTTCACGGAAGAATCAAAAATCGTGCCGTCCTTTAATTTACCAGTATAGTGAACATGAATGGTATCGCCCGGTTTTACCTGTGCCATTTTTTTCTCCTTTCATTTCAGACTTAAGGGTAAAAGTAAAAAAGTTTAAAAATATATCACCAACTATTACATTCACTATTTGCAGAGTCAAAAAATGACAGGTTTTACATGGCAGGAATAAAAAATATCCGGTAGTGCTATTCCACGTAATTTGAATGCATGACAAGCCGATGATTTAGCCTGTATAAACAGGTCTTTTCCTGATAACAATGCGGAAGAGATTTCCAGAGAAATGTATGTCATTTTCTCAGTAACAAAAAAAATAACATTTCTCTCCATTCATATCAAGAGGTAAATGGATTGCAGCGCATAAGTGGCGTTAAACAAAAATGAAAGAAATTGTAACTATTCAGCGTAATCTATTAAACTACCGGAGATCAGAGCGTAACTCTTTCCCAAACTGATACTTCACTATGTTTAGTACAAGGTTTGGAACGAGCCGTGTATCGTTTTACGCTGAATAGTTACGAGGAATCTTGTGATTGTGCTTTTTCATTTTCTCAATGTACCAAATATTGCAAAGGCACTCAGAAATTTTGCGGCAATACCTTTTCTTTCATTTCAAATGCTCCGCTGGTAATGTAGAGAACAAAAAAACACTTTATTTCTCTCTCTCATTACTACTGGGATACTCCTGTTACATTTTGTTTGTTTTGCTCATTTTTGCCTATTTATATGGAAATTCTATTGTTTTTTACTTCTTTCTACACTTATTGAAGGGATCTTTTGGCACAAATTCTTGATCCGCGTCTTTCGTAGGGGGACTTTGACGTTGCCGTGATAATTACCAAAAAACATTTGAATTTTGGTAATACTTTCACTACCATTACAAAATATCTAATAAGCAAATTCCCATTATCTATCGGTTGTTGAAAGCCGTTGGCAGATCTATTGTCGCTAATCCTGGCCGCTGCATTAGCGCACAGGTGCAAGTTAATATCTGGTTTGTTATAAGTATCGTTTAAAGTGTATTGGTTCCTGACCTGACACTTCAGCTTTGGCATGGAGGGGCCGGCCGAACTTGCAGCTTATTATTATGACCGGAAACTGACAGAAAAACCCGATAAGCCAATAATCAATGCGCTGGATTTTATTAAGAGAGCCTTTAAATGTGCATTAATATAAAGTTGGGGTAGGCCAATAACTTATTTTAACCGCCAGACTATAAAAATATGATAATAAACCCCTCCATAGAATTCAGCTTACCGGTTATTTTATTCAGTATCATTTTTCTCTCAGGCTGCGGAACAGACGTCAAGCCACTGGCTGAGACGACACCGCGTGTTAAATACTTTGAGGTTGGTGAACAGGCAACCGGACAGTCCAGGCGTATTTCGGGCAAATTGATAGCGGCTGATACGTCGGTACTCAGCTTCAGTGTTAGCGGTACTATAGAGCAGGTATTGGTCAGCAGAGGAGATACGGTTCTACAAGGCCAGGTATTAGCCGTGCTGGATATGGAACCGCTACGACTCGCCGTGGAACAAGCACGGGCGCAGCTCAATATCGCGCGGGCAAAGGTTACGGAAACCAAGCAAATTTATGACCGTACCGTAACGCTGTTTAACAAACGTGCATCGTCACAGGCTGAAGTCGACACCGCAACTGCAAATCACGCAGCGGCACGTGGCAATTTAAAGGCTGCCCAGAGTGACCTTGATCGCAAGCAGCGCGATCTTTCAAATGCCGAATTAACCGCACCCTTTGCAGGCACGATTGCCGAACGGAATATTGATCCTTTCCAGGAAACAACGGTTGGTCAGGGTGCCTTTTTACTGCAATCCTCTGATGCCCTGGAAGTCGATGTCCGCATCCCTGAAACGATGATTCGCGATATTGATTATGGTCAGCGAGTCCAGGTCACCTTCCCAACAATCCAGGGCACAAGCTTAACTGGCGTTGTAAGTGAAATCGGCTCGCGAGTTGGAGCAGGTAATGCCTTTCCCGTAAAGATCCAATTATCCGCATCGCAAACCAAATTACTTCCTGGCATGACAGCCAGTGTCACCTTTAACTTCAACGAGTATCTTGAGGGTAGTACCGTGTATTTGATACCTCTTGCAGCGATTGCTATAGAATTTAGCATGCTCAGGCAAGCGAAAGAGAGTAGTTCGCAGGTGCCTCAAAAGACAGCACCGGTATTTGTGATTGACGATAACTACCGGCTGCAAGTCAGGGATGTGGTCATCGGTGACCTGCGAGGAAATCAACTGGAAGTTTATGAAGGCCTTGAAGCGGGTGAGAAGACTGTCAGCGCAGGCGTCACCTTTCTGCATGAAAATATGAAGGTTGAACTGTGGACGCCTGAACAGGGTTTAACGGATGGATAAACTTACACGGTTCACGATTAGTCATGCCAGGTTTTCGTGCTTGTTGATTGTCGCGATTTTGCTTGGTGGGCTTGCTATTTTCGTTTCCCAGCCCCGGCAGGAAGATCCCGAAATCACCTTGCGCAGCGCACAGGTGATCACCTCTTTTCCAGGTTTATCGCCCGAACGAATAGAACAGCTCATCACGAGTCCTATTGAAGACAAAATCAAGGAGTTGTCTGAAATCGACAAAATTAAGTCCGTCTCAATGACGGGCCTATCAATTGTTACGCCAGAAGCCCATGCCCGTTACCACGATATGGACACGATTTGGACTGACCTGCGCAATAAGATGAATGATCTGCGTGATAGCTTGCCAGAGGGTACCCAGGGCCTAACCGTTAATGACGATTACGGCCGTGTTGCGGTGGTCACACTGGCACTGACTGGAGCCGACTATTCCATGGCCGAACTCAACGAGGTCGCTAAAGATATTAAAGATAGCTTGAGTAGCCTGCCACTGGTAGCGCGTGTCGACCTGTATGGGGTTCAGGACGAACGTATCTGGTTAGAGTTTGATGCACATTTTATGGCTCAGTTTAAGTTAACTCCGACCGCCATTGTGACCGCATTGCGGGCACAAAATATTGTGTTGCCCGGCGGAACGGTTAATGCCGCCGGACAGACGGTGGTCATTGAACCCTCCGGTGACTTTCGCTCAGTGGATGAAATTCGTAATTTAGCCATTGAAACGGATGACGGCGAATTAGTCTATCTGCGTGATCTGGCAACTGTCCGGCGGGGCTATGTGGATCCTCCCAAAGCCCCGGCTTTCTATAATAACCAGCCGGCGATTGTGTTGGGCGTATCTATGATGACTGCCTCTAATGTGGTTGAGCTGGGCAAACAGGTTAATGCCCGGCTAGGCACCCTTAAGCCCAAGTTGCCTGTTGGCATGCAGTTGGACGTTGCGATTTTCCAACCTGATCTGGTAGAAGCGTCGGTGAATGACGCCACCAACAATCTACTGCAGACCATGGTTGTGGTATTGGTCGTGGTGATGCTGTTTCTAGGTTGGCGTATCGGTTTAATTGTTGGCACTATGGTGCCTCTGACCATGATGGCAACCTTGATAGGTATGTACATATGGGATATCGAGTTACACAGGGTATCGATCGCCGCCATCATTGTTGCTCTGGGCTTGCTGGTGGATAACGGTGTCGTTATAGCCGAAGATATTCGTCAGCGCATGGATAATGGAGTGGAGCGGCTTGAGGCTGCACTCGCAACACCCAAAATCCTGGCCATCCCGCTGCTTACCAGCTCCCTTACCACCGTAATTGCATTTCTTCCATTGGTATTAATCGATGATACTACGGGCGAATTTCTGCGTTCATTAGGCCAGGTATTAGCCATTGCCCTGCTATCTTCCTGGGTATTAGCCATTACCGTCATTCCTGCATTTTGTTACTGGTTTTTGCCTGTCTCGACAAATACTAATTCGAAAAATACCGGTTCCACAAACAATAGCGCCAACACCTATAAGGCTCCAGTTTACAAGTTCTATCGCCAGCTACTTGGCATCCTACTTAAATGGCGGGTTGCGTTCATTGTTTTGATGATTATTTGCCTGTTTGCTTCGAGTCAGGTTTTTAAGTTTGTTAAACAGCGATCGCTGGGGCCGTCAGAGCGTAACCAGTTTACTGTCTATATTGATTTGCCCGCCGAAGCCGATATCAGTGAAACACTGATTGCCAGCCACAAATTAGCGGCCTATTTGAACGATAAGGGAAAGAACCCGGAAGTCACCGGTATTTTGACTTATGTGGGTTCCGGTGGACCCCGATTTTTTCTGGCTTTAAGCCCCAATGATGCGCAACCCAACAAGGCCTTTCTTGTGGTTAACACTCAAACCAGTGATCAAATAGCCAGGGTTATGCAGCGTGTTGAGGAGTTTATTAAGCAAGATTTGCCGCAGGCCAATGGCAGAGCGGATATCCTGTTTCTCGGTCACGGAGCGCTTGGCTCCGTCGAAATACGTGTGCGGGGCCCCAATGCGGATGTGTTGCGAGCGCTGGGAGCGCAGGTGAAAGACGCCTTTTACAGTGTGCCCGGTGCTCAAACAATCCGCAGTGACTGGGAAAACCCGGTGTTTAAATTGGTGGTAGATATTGACCAGGAACGGGCCAGGCGTGCCGGCGTAACAAGCGAAGCGATCGCGCGCACTTTATCCGCCTCCTTTGATGGCTATCAGATCACCAGTTATCGTGAGGACGACAAAGTCATACCGGTAACTATTCGTGCGCAGTCAGATGATCGCGGTAATCTGGATCGCTTGAGAACCGTCGAGATATTATCTGACGCTGGTGTTCCTGTACCGCTATTACAAATAGCGGACTTCAAAGGCGTCGTCGAGGCCAGCCGGATTCGCCGCTATAACCAGCAACGCGCCCTCACTATCGCTGGCAAACACCCGCGTTTAACGGCGATCGAACTCTACGCCGCGATGCAAGAAGGATTGAATGCCATCGAGGTGCCAAGCGGTTATACGTTAGAGCTGGAAGGTGAAATCAAAGGCGCTCAGGAATCTAACAGTAAGCTATTTGGCTACGCTCCCCATGCCCTCTTCCTGATTATGCTGTTGCTGGTGTTGCAATTTAACTCTTTCCGCCGCTCTGCCATTATCCTGCTCACCATACCCCTGGTTATTATCGGTGCCAATTTTGGTTTGATGATATTTAGCGCCTTCTTCGACTTTACCGCTATGTTGGGCCTGTTTAGCTTGGCGGGAATTATTGTTAACAATGGTATTGTCATGATCGATCGAATTGATCAGGCACGAGACGAGGGTTTGGTGGTTGATGCAGCCGTAACCATAGCGGCACTAGCCCGTGCACGGCCCATCATCATGACCACCATTACCACTATTGCGGGACTATTACCGTTGGCATTATTTGGTGGCGAGTTCTGGTATGGCATGGCCATTGTCATTATGTGCGGTCTTGGAATGGGTACTATTCTGACCCTGGGTTTCGTGCCTGTTTTATACAGCTTAATGTTTCGTTACAAGGACGCAGCACCGGCCACCGCAACGGAACACGCGATATGATTGATTACCTTATGAATAACAATCGATTTAGGTGTCGACCCAAGTGCAGACCCAGGTGCCGATTTGCAGGGCTATTATTATTTACTTTGCTGGCCAGTTGCACCACGGTAGGCCCCGATTATAAAAAACCTGATAGAGCATCACCTGAAGCGTGGGTCGGTCAACTTGAAGGCGGTTTGACCCAGCAACAACTCGATCCGGAGACACTCTCGCAATGGTGGAAATCCCTGGGGGACCCTGTACTTAGTGGTTTTGTGGAAAGGGCAATAGCTGCCAACCTTGATCTCAGAACAGCGGAAGCACAATTGTGCCAAGCCAGAGCCCAAAGGGGCATCATTGGCAGCACTCGCTTTCCAACGATAGATGCCGAAGGCTTTGCGATTCGTACTGGAAGCAGTGAGAACACCGGCGCGGGTTCAACCTCTGAACTTTATTCTTCCTCCTTTGATGCCGCTTGGGAGCTGGACATTTTTGGTGGCCGGCACCGTGCTCTTGAGGCCGCCGAAGCTGACTTTCAAGCGGCCCAGGAAGCGCGACGTGATGTGCTGGTTTCGGTGTTAGCAGAAGTGGCTGTTAACTATATTGAGTTGCGCACTTTTCAGGCCCAGTACGCTGTTGCCAAGCAAAACTTATTGGTACAACTTGATACGTTAGAAATTGTACAGGCACAATTCGATGCTGGTGCGGTGTTGGAGCTTGATCTTGAGCGTGCGGTATCAAATGCAGAAACTACACGCTCCGAACTACCCCGTCTAAACCAGGCTATTACTCAAGCCAAAAATCGTCTCGCCGTATTGATTGGTCAGACCCCCGGCACAGTTGATAAAGAGTTAGACGGGTTGCGGCTGATGTCCACGCCCAGCGTACAAATTGCAGTTGGTGTGCCGGCTGAAACATTGCGCAGACGGCCTGATGTGCGCCGTGCCGAGCGTCAGCTTGCCGCAGAAACGGCACGGATTGGCGTTGCCACAGCCGTGCTTTATCCGAAATTCACCTTAGCTGGCACGATCGGCCTCGAGTCTTTATCTCCGTCAAACCTCATTGCAAGTGATAGCAGAACCTGGGGTATTGGCCCGAGTGTGCAATGGAATATTTTTGATGGCGGTCGTACCCGGCAAAAAATTGCAGTGCAAAATGCACTGCAAGAACAGGCGATGGTACAATACGAAGCCAGTATTCTCAATGCGCTGGAAGAAGTAGAAAATGCGATTACCGCGTTTACCCAGGAGCAACTTCGTTATCGCTCGCTAGTGGAGTCGGCTGCAGCAGCTGAACGAGCAGCAAATATTGCCCAGACGCGCTATGAAGCGGGAGCAAGCAATTTTCTAACGGTTCTCGATACGCAACGAACCCTGCTGAGCACCCAGAATCGACAAGCTGCCAGCCAGGGAGCGATTATGTCCAATCTGGTTCGCTTATATAAATCGTTGGGGGGAGGCTGGACTCCTGAGCAACCCATCAATGGGAAAACGGAATGATATCTATTGAGGTTCCTGATTTTATCGCTCATACGATGGGCATTGTAGTTTTCTTTGTTGGCGTACACATCAATCGAAAATTCACTATTTTACGCGACTTTAATATTCCTGAGACAGTGACGGACGGACTGTTCGCTGCCGTCATCGTGTTTTTAATTGGTCTCTTTGCTGACATAGAGATCAATTACCAACTGAAAACTCGTGACTCGCTGCTGGTTTATTTTTCAGGCTGACCTGGATAAATTGAGTTGTCTAGCGTGAGTTTATCTCAAAAGAAGAGAAGTAGCAATGTAACATAAATACAATCAATGCGTTAAGCACAATATCAATTGTATACACTGAGTCCTTGAAGTTTCAGTCGATGTTTGTGGAAATCCATAATACCTAACGTATTCATCAACTCTTACAATTTTTAGTTAGCCTTAACTCTCCCTCTGGCCTTTGTTTCTTCAAGTATCACAGAAAGCCTTATATTATTAAGGGTGTCTAACAGGGTATCTAACGTTCCATTAAATTGCGCGTGCACTTTTGCCTGATGCCACACAATCGCCGCCATTAGGTATCCGAGGACGCAAATAAAAAAATGCACCCTGATTTTCTGATCCGTCCAGTGAAATTACGGTTTTAAAGCGATAGATTTTTTTAGGACATTCAACCGGCAAGCGAATCGCATCTGAACCTTTGGCATAATCGTTTGATGAAAGTTTTATTTCCAGTTTAGTCGAAATTTCTGGTGCTTGCAGATGTGCTTCGAGAAAGCATAACAAAAGCAATACACCCGCTTCGCCATCATTCTGGTTATAATCCCTGAATTTCGAAGCTGCTTTTGCATAAAGCCCGTAACTATTCAGCGTAATTTATTAAACTACCGGAGATCAGAACGCAATTGCACTGGAAACTTTGTTTCCAATGAGGGTCAGACTTGACAAATTGCAAACTGTCTTAACCCTGTGATTTTATTCCCTATCTATCAGCAAACAGGCGAGAAACCGGAGTTTCTCGAACAAACGCATTCCCAAACAGATACTACACTATGTTCATTACAAGGTTTGGGAACGAGCCGTGTATCGTTTACGCTGAACAGTTACTAAAGCCCTCCGTTTTTGGAAGAGGAAAGTGGGTTTTGTTTTCGATATATTGTAAAAGATTATATAAGGTATTGGGCATTTTTCAAAAAATAGGTGCGATAAAAAATGAAAAAAGAAATCATGGAACGAATATGTTTTAACTGTAACGTTTTTTTCCCTGCAAGTATGGATGGAAATACAGAATATGGCATCTGCCTGAATGATAAAGAATTTGAACCATTTATAGATGAATTACTGGAGAACTTCAATTATTCTTCTTGCCAAAATTTAGTCGATACAAAAAAATTTTCGGGGGAACGTAATGGTTGTGAAGATTATGAGGAAATGGAATTTATAGAAATGGATAACACGAGCGGATTGAGTAATGAGCTAAAACGTTTATCTGAAACCGGTGAACTTGATTTTGAAGCACTTAAGGAATGGTTGTTATATGAACAGGTAAAGAACATTAACTGGGCAACTATGCCGGTAGATAGATATGTCCGCCAATTGCAAAGTCCTTTAGAAAAAGACCGGAATGCGGGTATATCCAGTCTTGGCGGGATGATTTCCTTAGGAAATAAAGAGGCGTTTATGGAATTACTAAAATATTTCAGCAAATTACCTCCTACCAAAACGTTGGAGGAGGTTTATTTGAAAAAGGAAGTTTTAAGACATTTAGTACGTGATGATATGAAATCGCAAATACTTCCCTACATTATTAACGAATTGTACAATACACCCTCAAACAATACCACTCGTCAATGGATAACAGCAATTTTTGAATTTTTATCCCATTCTCCAAAAGATAAAATCCGTGAGCCTTTGGAAAAAATGTTAAAAGATAAAAGGTTTTCATACAGACTTAAGGAAAAAATGAAAAATATTTTATATGGTAATTCTTTATAGTATTTTTGGTATGAGAGGAAAGGCGATACTTTACCCTATAGAAATCCGTACATGTATGATAATAATTCGGGGCATGTACTGAAATTATACTTGATGTAAAAGTGGGTGTGAATAATTTTGTTTGCAGGAGGAGATAATGGTATTGATAAGGGCGTTTTTAGTGAGTTTGACAGGTATGTTGCTCTGCGCTATTTTCAATGTTTTTGCCGGATGAGCGCCGGTAAAAGGTGTAGAAAAGGGGGAAAGCGAATTGGTTGTGCTTATGGCTGAAATAGAAGGAATTATAAGGTTCCGGAACGGCTTTCCACCTACTTTTCTATTGAAGAAATAGAAAAAGAACGGAAAATTTACGGTGACGCAAGCGCTAATCTTACAGCGCTCTGCAAGACCGCTACAACAAAATTTGCCCGGACGGACGACGATAAATATTACGAAATTAATTTTGCAATACTGGCAGCATCTGAAAATATAGACGGTATATTTAGGGATAAGGGAGAGTCTGTTACGTTGGAAGATGTATTATGGCAAGTCGGCCGATTGCGACAGACCTGCGCCGACTGCCATAAACACCTGGATGTAAAGATTGGAACCGGTAAGTATGGTAAACAGTAAAATATCCGAGACACTTGAAACGTGCAATGAATAACGAATAAGGAGTTTCGGATTAGTGCTTATGGGACATTGCCCGCTAAAAATACTAATTGCCCACCTTACGCAACTACACGGCTTTCGAATCCCCGTTGCCGCTGCCGTTGATTGCTGACGTCTGTATAATGCCACCGGCAAAGACAGGCACGCCAATTAAAACGCCGAGGATAACGCCTACGAATTCATCCACCATATCAACGGTTATGCTGCCGAAGGACACAAAAATCCTGTTATTGCCTTCTTTTGCTTTTAAATCCTGATGTTTAAGACCAGAAGAACATACGCCTCTTTTACGAAATTTTTTTATTATTTTCCGATCCTGAACCCATGCGTTTATGCGTGTAATGGGGCATGGGAAAGTGTTAAAGAATGCCAAGCCATACAGAACAGAGCCGTCAAAATCGAGAGGACTTGTTAATGAGATTAAACAGGAATTTATAATAGGGGTAAAGGGATTTACCTGAATATTAATCAATTCCAACATAATCTTTGTAATTAAAACCGTTAAATGCATAATCGTTTAGGGACGAAACACATAAAATTGTCAATAGATTAGGTTTGACCCCCTACTTTCTCCCAGCTATTCAGATAGTACTATGCCCTTCTGTACTTCTATCTCCTGTCTTCTAACTTCTGTCTTCCTTGTAGATTCAAAACAGATAACAATCTAAAATTCATAATTTGTCATTTCAATATTGTGTAGGGGAGAAGCATTTGCTATAGTGGGCACGAATACATTTAAACCCAATTATGCAACGGATGTTCACCCCTGCCAAAACGCATAAGTGCTTAATACATAGTTTGTTAAGGCTGTATTTTTAATAAATATGTAGTCACTAATATATTGTTATTATCCGACAATATACTTGACTGATAATGGTTGTTATCTGTACAATGGTGGACATGCATATTGTAGAGAACAAGTCAAAATCCGGTAAAAAAATCTATCGATCTACCCTTCTGCGGGAATCGTACCGTGAGGATGGGAAGGTCAAGAAACGCACCATTGCGAATCTGTCGAATTGCACTCCCCTGGAGATTGAAGCGATAAGACTTGCACTCGCACATAAAGACGATCTCTGTGCATTGGGCGCATTGTCAGAATCGGTGAAACTCCATGAGGGTTTGTCTGTGGGAGCAGCGTGGAGCGTGTACCAAGTGGCAAAGGAATTAGGGATAGAAGAGGCATTGGGAAAGGACTTTGAAGGAAAGCTGGCGCTTTGGCAAGTAATGGCAAGGGTAATAGGCCGGGGGTCAAGACTGTCTGCAGTAAGGCTGGCGCAGATACATGCTGCGGGTGACGTCCTGGATATGAAGCGTGGGTTTGACGAGAACAATCTGTACGATAATTTGTCATGGTTGTCAGAGAATCAGGCAAAGATAGAGCGAAAGCTGTTTGAGTTAAGACGAGGAGGCAATAAGCCGAAGTTGTTTTTGTATGACGTGACGAGCAGTTATTTAGAGGGGAAGTCGAATCATTTTGGTGAGTACGGGTATAATCGTGACGGCAAAAAGAGGAAAAAACAGATAGTGATCGGTATGCTTTGTGATGAATCCGGGGGGGCGGTATCAACAGAAGTATTTAGGGGCAACACCCAGGATCCGAAGACCTTTGAATCTCAGGTAAAGAAGGTATTAGAGCGGTTTGGATGCAAAGATGTAACGATTGTAGGAGATCGTGGGATGATCAAGACGGTGCAAATCGAAAGTTTACCGGAAGGGTTTCATTACATAACGGCGATAACTAAGCCGCAGATAGAGTCGTTGATAAATAAAGGGATACTGCAATTAGGATTGTTCGAAGAAAAGCTCTGCGAGATAAAGGATGATGAGGTTCGATATATTCTGAGGCGCAATCCGGTAAGGGCGGAAGAGATGTCAAAGACCCGTGTATCAAAATTACAGAGTATAGAGAAATACATCGTGAAGAAGAACAGTTATCTGAAGGAACATCCTAAGTCGTCAGTATCGAAGGCCCTGGAAACAACAAGGGAAAGGCTAACGAGATTGAAACTTGATGGGTGGTTGCAGATAAAAGAAGAGGATAGGACGCTAAAGATAGAGAGAGCTGAGGAAGCATTAAAGGAGGCATCATACCTTGATGGTTGTTACGCAATCAAGACTGATCTTGAGGAGAACGAGGCGGATACCAATCTGGTACATGAGATCAAGGATTTAACGGAAGTGGAGAAGGCGTTTCGGGACTGTAAGACGGTGAATTTGGAGGTTCGTCCGGTGTATGTAAGAAAGGAGGATAGTACACGGGGACATGTGTTTGTGGTAATGCTTGCGTACATGATAATTCGAAGGCTGCGCAGAGCGTGGAAGAATTTTGACTTGACGGTAGAGGAAGGTCTCGCACAATTGACGACCATTTGTTCGATGGAAGTAACAATCAAAGGCCAAAAAGCTAGTTGCCAGAAGATCCCGCGTCCGCGGCAACAATCACATGAATTATTAGAGGCATTACAGATAAAGTTGCCAGAAGTATTGCCAAGCCGGAACATACGGGTAGTCACTAGAAAAAAGCTTGCTGTTCGGCGTAAAAGTCAATAAATATAAGGCTTTTACGGCACTTTTGTTTTTGTTGGGGTGAACATCCGATAAAGGTTTACTACCTGATTTACTGAAAAAAGATAAAATTGTTTATGGTGAATGTTATTTATTTGAATGGTATGAATGTGAGCCACAGAGATTTCGCAGCTACGCAGCCATTCAAATAGTACGATGCCTTCTGTACTTCTGGCTTCTGTCTTCTGACTTCTGTTAAATTATCGAAAGGAGTGTATTATGTGTAGGATAGTACGCTTGTGGCGTACAGTGATTTTTATTGCTTTGGCTGTAGGGATTTATACAGATATCGGGCATGGAATGGAGGATGCCGTATCGGCTGCCTATGAATGGGATATCGGAGTACACAGCGACCCGGTATTCACGATAAACGGACGCGCCGTAAATGTTCCAGCAGAGCCATGCAGGTCGGGCGAGCGCACCCAACAATCCGGTTCAAACATTTTAAATGACTTGAACGGCTTAAACGCTCTATTCACCCCCGAAGACGTCAGCGGCACATCGGAACCTGGCGAGGCGGTACGCACCTCCGTGCAGGAATCTTACGGTAAATTGCCCCTCTATTTCATACAGAATGACGGGCAGGTGGATGCGCGGGTACAGTATTATGAAAAAGGCAGCGGACAGGGCATGTTCTTTACCAAAAAAGGGATATATCTCTCGCTGACACGCGGCAAAAAAACGGAATCCGTAAATCCTCAATCTGCAATCCCTAGCCCACAGCCGCAGGAGCACATACGGCTATTTCCCCTTGGCGCAAACAAAGACCCCGGGATCGTTGCGGAGGATATGCAGGAATGCAAGATCAATTACTTTGTAGGCAGCCCTGAGAAGTGGCGTACCAATATCCCCACCTTTGGCGCGGTTGTGTACAAAAATATTTACGACGGCGTCGATATGCGGTTTTACGGCAACAACCGTCAGATGGAATATGACGTCATCGTGAAGCCCGGAGTCAGTCCGTCCCGTGTTCAGTTGTGTTATGAAGGGATAGAAGACTTACGCATCAGGGAAGACGGCGACATGGAAATCATCCTTAAAGAAGGCAGCATCATCCATAAAAAACCGTATATTTATCAGATAATCGACGGAGAAAAGAGAGAGATTGAAGGTTCGTTCAGGATACTGAACAGGGTATGTGGTTTGGATGAATCCAGTCCTGCGACGGCCGAATGGACGGGGCGCACCCAACCGGGACATCAGGTGGAGGTGATTCACCGCAAAGACGCAAAGGGTGCAGAGCCTGTACCAAACCTGACCACGCCCAAAGCTCCTCCCCCTAACCCCCTCCAAAGGGGGACAGATCCTCGTCCGGTTCTTGCGCAGTGCCTTGCTTTACCGGGCACCCTCCAACGGGTGGCGGATATATATTTCCCGTTGGTGGGGGTGAAGGCGCTTGCAGAGCCGCAGGATACGCTATTGGTTGAAATATGTCCCCCGCTGGCGGGGGTGAAGGGGGTGGAAGGAACGGATACTTGCGCCACCATAGCTAAGGTTTTAAAGGGTATAAACAACGGGGATCAGGTTACAAACCTGATCCCGCCCGAACCATCCAAGAGTGTACATCCCGAAAGACGCCATCATAAATTCGTCTACGGCTTTACCGTTGCCTCATACGAAAAATCCTCCTCCCTCGTCATAGATCCCATCCTCGAATACTCCACCTACCTGGGGGGGGGGACGATACTGATCGTGGCTATGGCATCGCCGTGGATAGTTCCGGGTATGCGTATGTTACCGGGTTTACCACATCCGCCAATTTTCCCGTCGTGGGGACATCAACGGCCAAGAAAGCTAATGAAGATGTCTTTGTCACCAAACTTGGCACGGAGACGCCCCTTGCGCTTATCTACTCCACCTATATTGGGGGAGACGGCGATGATCTGGCAATAGGAATCGCGGTAGATGGCTCTGGCTCTGCGTATATCAGCGGGCATACTACATCCGCCAATTTTCCCGTCGTGGGGACAACGACAGGCCATGCAGGAGGGATATACGATGCCTTTGTCACCAAACTTGGCACAGAGACGCCCCTTGCGCTTGTCTATTCCACCTGCATCGGGGGAAGTGGTAATGATTATTGTGGACTAGAAATTGACGTTGATGGTTCCGGCTCTGCGTATATCATCGGGTATACCACATCCACTAATTTTCCCGTTGTGGGAACAACGACAAGCCATGCAGAAGGTACAGAAGACGCCTTTGTTATTAAACTTGGCACGGGGGTGCCCATTTCGATTCTCTACTCTACCTACATTGGTGGAAGTGGTAGTGATGTTGCCCTTGGAATTGCCGTGGATGGTACCGACTCTGCATACATAGCAGGGTATACCGGCTCCAGCAACTTCCCGATCGTGGGGACGTCGACGGCTAAAAAATCTGGTGATGACGCCTTTGTTACCAAGCTCCTCTTCACACCACTGGTGATAACCGGCTCTGCCACCAGTGTAACGACAAGCTCCGTCACGCTCTCTGCAACGGTAAGCACGATAGGGTTGCCTACCACAGCCCTGTTCAGCTATGGCGTCTCAAGCGGCGTGTACACCGGCACGTCAACCACCCAGTCCGTAACCGGTGAAAATACGGCAGTGAGCATCAGCATAAGCGACCTGTCCGCGGCCACAACCTATTATTACCGCAGTGCGGCAAATAGCAGCGCAGGCACCTCAACCGGCAGCGAACAGTCCTTTACCACGTCAAGCTCAGGCGGGGGAGGCGGAGGCGGCGGGGAGCCGAAGGCAGCGACGCTTTCCATCAACTCAACCAATCCGTTAGACAACGCGGTAAATGTACCCGTTGATGCCGCCATATCCGCAACCTTTTCCATGCTCATCAACGGCTCTACGGTGAATACGGATAGTTTTTATGTGACCAATCCTGACGGAAATAAGATAGATGGCTTTGCAAGTACCGATTCCTATGACGTCATATTTACACCCACAGACGCTCTTTCTTACGATACTACCTATACGGCATTCGCCACTACGCAAATCCAGGCGGCAAACTGGGCGGGAACAACAATAGAATCGAACCATTCATGGAGTTTCACCACAGAATCCTCCCCGATAGTACCCACACCGACCCCGGCCGCAGCAGCGGCGTCGCCCACACTCACGGTTTTATTAACGCCGACCCCCACAATCACACCACAGCCCTCGCCAACCCCGACGGTATCGCAGGACGTTATGACACTGAGCAAGGATGTGGCGTATCTCTCCGGTGATACGGTGATTGTCACGGTAGCGGACGGCGACAGAAACACCGATGCAAGGGCAGAGGATATACTCACCACTGCCATAAAGGTTTCGGGCGATAACTATTATATCGGAAGCGACCTCCTGCTGGATTTAAACGAAGACGGCGCTGACAGCGGCACATTTATAGCGACCATAAAGACAGGTACTACCACGAGCGGAGAGGCAAGTGCAACGGCGCGGTCAAATATCGGTACGGTAAAAACCGTGCAGGACGGTGCGATTACGGTGGCGTATAATCCGCCTTCCGCCGTATCAGTCACAAAGAAACTCTCTTTCAGTAATTTTGACGCAACGCTTGCATTCAGCCGTTCTGCATATCTTCTCGGGGAATATGCGGAAATCACCCTCAATAATGCGGAGTCGAACGCAGACCATAAAGAGGCGGAAACGCTTTTAGAAAAAGTTTATGTGCAGACCTCTCGGCTTAATATTGCAGGGGTAAGTATGGCGGAGATGGGCACCGATACGGGTATATTCATGGGTTCAATACAGATAAGCGCCGATTCCACACTCGACTATGAACACATACAGGCGGCAGACGGAGATACCCTGACGGCGAGTTTTTATGACGAGACAACCATTACCGGGTTCCCGCAATTGATGACGGGTACCTGTTCAGTAGTGGCTCTGCCTGTGCCAACGGAGTCCCCCGCCTTCACACCGGCAACACCAGTTCCCTCACCGTCAATTACCCCTGTAGCAACTGTACCCGTTCCTACACCTACACCTACACCTACACCTACACCTACACCTACACCTACACCTTCTTCTTCACCCGCCCCCGGGGTGCCTGGCAATGCGGAGAAAATAGCGGTATCGCCGGACTCACTATTTCTGGAAAAGGGTGAGGAAGGGCAGGTGACGGTAATGGTTACTGATGTGGATGGCTTCGGTATTGAAGGGGTCAAGGTAAAGAGAAAAGTAACCACGAGTAACAATAAAAAAATAAAGGTGAAGCCTTCAAACCAGAATACAGACGCAGAGGGCAAGGCGGTATTTACCATAACAGCAAAGAAGGATAAATGCAACCTGAAGGATAATTGCAATGCAAAGGTGAACTTTAAGGCAAAGGGGGTGAAGGAAAAGGCCGGAGTGACTGTTTGGCTGGTGGAATAGGCGTAAGGCTGTTAACGGTTGATTAGTTGAATCCAGAACCATAACCGGACGTATGTTGGTCAACCCTGACAGGGTTTTTTTTGTGGGTTCAGGCTTGCAAGCCAATGTCATTAAGTTAAGCAAACGGCCGCAAAAGTCCCCCTTAATAAAGGCGGAAAAAGGGTATTGTTTTTGATTAAATAATTCATAGCACCTTAGTTATTTGAAAAATCCAAGGGGACATAAAAAGCAATGTAGCCTCTTTAGGGGCGGTCTGTTTGTAGCGCAATAAAATTCAACAGGTAAATAGCTCCGTAGGAGCGGCCTGTATATGATTGACAGGAAGACAGGCTGCTCCTGATTATAGAGACAGGTTTCAAACCTGTCTCTACGATCTGTTATGGTATCCTATCTACTTAATGACATTGGCTTGCAACCTGAACCCGCAAATGTAGTTTCCAGCGCCAGTACGTTTCCAGGTAGCGGCAAGACACACCTTGCCGCTACCTGTTACTGTTTTTGAGAAAAAAAACGGGTATGTACGCATAAAACGACTTGGAATTGGCAATCAAACGGAAGCGGTCTGTTTGGCACAAGATTCAGGTAACAATCTTCAATCTACAAAAACTTACAAAAAAAGAGGTTTTTGCAGAGCAATACTATAGTCCTTGATTTAAAAGTACATTTCTGATATTTTTTCAATAATGGAACGGCTTTTAAAACAATCTTCTATTTATGACATTCTTCAAAAGGCGGAACAGCAGAAACGTTTAGGATTTGAAGACGGCGTGCGGCTTTTCAAATCGAATGATCTCCTTCATATAGGTCTTGTTGCCAACAGCATCCGGGAGTGGAAGAACGGCAACACGGCATACTATATCATTAACCGCCATATCAATTATTCCAACATTTGCAAGAACCAGTGCAAGTTTTGTGCGTTTAGCAAAAAACAGGAAGACCCCAACGGATATGCCATGGACATGCTGGAAATCATGGACAAGGCCGCTGCTGCTTCGCTGGAGGGAGCAACGGAATTCCACATCGTGGGCGGTTTACACCCTGAACTTCCCTTTGATTTTTATGTCGAAATGCTGAATGCAATTCACGAAAAACATCCTGATATTCACATACAGGCATTTACTGCCGTAGAGATTGAACACCTGTCACAAATAGCAGGGCTTTCCGTAACGGATACCCTGAAAAAACTGAAAGAGGCTGGGCTGGGTTCTCTTCCCGGCGGAGGCGCAGAGGTGTTCTCTCCGCATGTTCGGGAAAAACTCTGTCCGGAAAAGATCAGCGGGGAAAGATGGCTTCAGGTAATGAGAGAAGCCCACAATCTAGGCCTCAGAAGCAATGCCACTATGCTGTATGGCCATGTGGAAACACCGGAAGACAGAATCAATCATCTCATAAAACTTAGGGAATTGCAGGATGAAACAGGCGGGTTTATGTCTTTTATTCCGCTTGCATTCCACCCCAAAAACACTGAATTGTCTTTTTATGCAAACACGACTGCTATGCTTGATCTAAAGGTAATTGCCATCAGCCGTCTGATGCTTGACAATTTTGACCACCTCAAGGCGTTCTGGATCATGCTGGGCATCAAACTTTCCCAGATTTCCCTCAGTTTCGGGGTGGACGATATTGACGGCACCGTGCAGGAGGAAAAGATTACCCATGCCGCGGGAGCTAATACTCCTGAAGCACTTTCCGTAACTGAAATTATTCGATTGATCAGGGAGGCTGGGCGTGAACCTGTTGAAAGGGACACCCTCTACAATCCCGTGACAGGAAAATCCCGGGATGCAGTATTGCAGGGGGTTTGAGTTTCTGAAGCCAATAGTCAGTTGGCAATCCACAGTCTGCAATATTAAATCTGAAATTTGCCGGCTGCCGATTGCCGACTGACTATTGGCACGTATATCACAGTTTTTCTCTCACCTATTTTTGGAGACCGTATTACAAATGACAGCATTTCCCAATCTTTTCAGCCACTTTCGCATTGGTTCCCTGAATATCAGGAATCGTATTGTGATGTCTCCTATGGAGACGCATCTCTGCAATGCGGAAGGTTTTGTCACTAAAGAACTCATCAATTATTACAGAGAACGCGCCCTTGGCGGCGCAGGATATATTACGGTGGAAAACACTGCTGTTGACCCTGCAGGCAGGGTCAATGACGGCATGATGTGCATTTACAATGATACGTTCATTCCTGAATTAAAAAACCTTGTTGATGCCGTTCATGCGGTAGAAGGGAAGATCGTACTTCAGTTAAGCCATGCGGGCAGAGAAGCACTTCCGTATTTTACCGGAACGGGAACAGTTGCCCCTTCGGCTATACCCAGTCCTTTAACAAAGGAAATGCCGAAGGAATTGACCATCGACGAGATTAAAGCGATTATCAATGCCTTTGCCTGCGGTGCGGAACGGGCGTTAAAAGCCGGGTTTGACGGCGTAGAAATTCACATGGCGCACGGGTATCTTGTGAATCAGTTTTTCTCGGCTGAGTCCAATACACGAACGGACGATTATGGAGGCGACACCTCGCGAAGGGCACGGTTCGGGAGAGAAATTGTTGAAGAGATAAGAAAAAAGGTTCCGGCGGATTACCCTGTTATTTGCCGGATCAGCGCGGATGAGTATACCGAAACAGGACTGAAGCTGGAAGAGAGCAAAGAAATTGCAAAGATACTGGAAAGGGCGGGGGCTAGCGCCATTCATGTATCAGCGTGTAATTATGCATCGGCCTTTTTTAACATACCCTGCTATTATCTGGAGGAAGGATGTTTCATTCACCTCGCGGAAGGGATTAAGGCAATTGTAAACATGCCTGTGTTGTCCGTGGGAAGGATTCAGGATCCCGCAATGGCGGAAGAAGTGCTGAAAGAAAACAAGGCAGATCTTATTGTTCTGGGACGTTCGCTTATTGCCGACCCCTGTTGGCCGAATAAGGTAAAAGAAGGAAATCTTGATGATATACAGGTGTGCTTAAGCTGCAACAGATGTATCGAAAGCATCTCGGATAAAAAACTCATTTGTACGGTAAACCCCTATATTGGAAAAGACGAACGCTTTCATTTGCAACAAACCACAAAACCAAAAAAGGTGTTGATTGTCGGTGGAGGCCCTGCGGGTATGTCTGCGGCCATAACACTGGCGGGCAGAGGGCACGACGTCTCGTTGTGGGAAAAAAGCGGCGAACTCGGAGGTAATTTGCGCTATGCTTCCATGCCTCCGAAAAAGGAACCTGTAAAGAAGTATCTCCGGTATATAACAAAACAAGTAGAAAAGAATAATATCCCGGTAGCGCTAAACAAAGAAGCAAACGAGGATAACATTAAACAATTTGCGGCTGACGTAGTAGTCCTTGCGATGGGAGCCAAAGACGTTCCTGTCGAAATAAATGGTATGCAGGAAAACGGCGCATTAACCGTCAAGCAGGCGTTTTCCTCTCCGGACACTATTGGCAATAACGTAGCAATTATCGGTGGCGCCGCAGAAGGATGCGAATTAGCTGACTTTCTTTCTTCGCGGGGAAAGAAGGTTTCCGTTATTGAAATGAGGCGTGTTCTGGGGCTTGGACTGGTTGCACACCCCAGGTTTCATGTATGCGAACGCCTGAGAAAACAAAGGGCCACGCTTATTGTAAATGCGAAAGTGACTGAAATAGGGAGCGATTACATTGTCATAAGCCGCAGGAGGCAGCCTGACGAAAAGATTGAGGGGTTTGACACGATAGTCATTCCCACACTGCATCAGCACAACACGGAGCTTGAACCAATGCTTCAATCCTTCGTTCCTGAAGTATATACCATTGGCGATGCAAAAGAAGGCAGAACAGCCCTTGAGGCAATTGCTGAGGGGGTTGAAATAGGGTTAAAGATATAGCAATAGTACACCCACCCGGAAATCCCATCCAGAAAGGGACTGGGGGCATAGATTTAAAAGTGGAAAACAGTCGGCAATCTGCAATTTGCCGATTGCCGACTTTCGAGGTAAGTTTTTATTAGTGGTTAAATTCTTTTTGGTTGATGTACAGCGATAATTTTTAAAAATGGAATTGACCATCATCGGCTCTGGCACAGGAGCACCTTCAAAAACAAGGGCATATCCGTGTACTTTGATAAAAGTAAAAGACAAACACCTTGTATTTGACACAGGCCCAGGTTCATTACGCCAGTTGCTTCTTGCCGGCGTTACGTATGCGGATGTTGATTATATCTACTATTCGCACTTCCATCCCGACCACTCCCTGGATCTCGTCTCCTTCCTTTTCGCCATGAAATATGATTCTCCTGTGAGGACAAAACCTCTTTACATTACAGGCCCCTGTGGTTTGCACAAGTTCCATCAGGGATTAGTTTCTGTTTATGGCAACACGATTACTCCAAAGACATTTGACCTCCATCTGGAAGAAATAGAGAGGGGCGTACTCACTTATGACGGATGGAAAATTACTGCAGAACCCGTGCGGCATTCATCACAAAGCATCGGTTACAGGATAGAATCTTCTGCGGGCAGGACAATTGCTTATTCCGGAGATACTGATTACTGTGAAGGCATAATTCTTCTGGCAAAAAATACCGATCTGTTCGTTCTCGAATGCTCTTTTCCCGATGATAAAAAAACTGAAGGGCATCTTACTCCCCATCTGTGCGCTCAAATCGCACAAAAAGCGCAATGCAAAAAGCTGATACTCACACATTTCTACCCCGTTTGCAGTGAAGCTATAAAAAATAACGCAAACCTGCTTGCCGAACTCAAAATTATTTATGATGGAGAGATAGTTATTGCAGAAGATTTTGACAGGTTTGAAATATAAAATGACCGCATATTGCAGGGCAAAATAATTTCATATCAAAAAAACCTTTTCTCCACGAAGAAAACAGCGCCCCCGTATAATAAAGGAAAACCTCCGTGACAACCAACGCAGAAAATTAATTCCGGTTTGGCTGCGGGGTGTTCACATTCGAAGGCGGCAAAACGGGATAAATAATTTCAGGCCGGTCTCCGGTCAGGGTTTTTAGAAATGCGACAATCTTGTTTGTCTCATCCTCGGTAAGTTTTATTCCAAGCTGATATGCTGCCATTACCTGTACCGCTTCTGCCAGTCTCCATGTGCTGGCATCGTGGAAATAGGGGGCAGTGAGTTCAATGTTTCTTAGCAGTGGAACCTTGAATACGTATTTATCTTCAACTGCCTTTGTTACATTATACCGTCCAAGCGTCCCGGTGTCTTTTTCATAGGGCTTTGCGATACCAAACTTTTGAAAGGAACCGCCGCCAACACCAACTCCGTTATGACAAACGATACAACCTTTTTCCTTAAAGAGGGCATACCCTTCTTCCTCTGTTTTGGAAATCCTGTCATACCCCCTTAACCACAAATCAAACCTTGCATTGGGAGTGGTTAACGTTTCTTCAAATGCAGCGATGGCGTCTGCAACAGTATCAATGGTAATGCCCTCCTCACCGTAAACCTCTTTAAACCACTTCACGTATTCCGGTATTGATTGCAGTACCTCTACCGCAAGGTCGTGACTGGAAGCCATTTCCATAGGATTTGCTATGGGACCCTTTGCCTGTTCCTTCAAATCCCTGGCACGCCCGTCCCAGAATTGCGCCAGATTAAATTTTGAGTTCAGTACAGTCGGTGAGTTTATGGATCCCGACATCCATTTGTGTCCGATAGAAGTTGGGAGGTTATCCGCTCCGCCGGTTGAAAGGTTGTGGCAGGAATTGCAGGTAATCCATCCGGATTTGGACAATCGAGGTTCAAAAAATAATCTTTTCCCCAAATCAGTCTTTGCCCTGTTGTTGTCAAAATTAATTGGAATAGGCTTGATAGGTTCTTTTGATCGGTCTGATTTTATATCTCTTCCAAAAGCCATATCAATCAACCCACCGGCAGAAGCAAATGGCAGTATTGCGGCGCTGATAACTACAAAAGACAACAGATAACCCATTACGGCAAATTTAACAATTTTCATATGTCCTCCTTATTTAAATTGTAATGCGAAAGCGGTTTTAAAAAGTACTATTCATTTGTAAGAACGCATACAGGTCACACAATATTTTCCCACACGTTTAATACTATTTATTACAAAATGAATGTCAACAATATTTAGCATAACACGTTGATTTTTTGTCATTCGAATTTCGAATTTTGTTGCACTCAAAGGCTGCGCTATAGATTTTTTGTATCCTCTCCTGTATAATATGCCTCAAAAGAATAGGCATTTTTAAACGGCCCTTTTTGAAAAAGGATTCCTCAATGGCAAATAGAGAAGTTTTGAAAACTGTGCTCGATTCACCCTCTTTACCTACGTTGCCCACCGTTGCATCAAAACTTATCTCGATTACGTCGAACCCGGAAACAAGTATGGCAGAAATAGCTCATTTGATTTCGAAAGACATCGCCATCTCGGCTAAAATATTAAAAATTGCCAATTCTTCCTTTTACAGTTTTTCTAGTAAAATCAGCACAGTTCATCAGGCTGTGTCGAATATCGGAAAAAATGCGATACGAAGCCTCGTCCTCTCTGTTTCATTTCTTACCATCAAAACCAATTACAAAAATGAAGTCTTTGATTACGAAAAACATTGGCAAAAATCACTTTCTGCTGCAGTTGCTGCAAAACTTATTATGGCAGAAATAGATAAAACAGACCCTGAAGAAATATTTATTGCCGCACTCCTGCAGGATATCGGAGGATTAATTCTTGCACGAGCCTTTCCACAACAATATGAACAAACACTGATAGCGCTCACCGATGACAAAAGAGATATCATAGAAATTGAACGGCGAATTATCGGTGCGGACCATGCACTTATTGGGTACGAAGTCACACGAAATTGGGGGTTCCCGGCGGAATTGCTCGTCCCTATACAATTTCATCACAACCCTGAAAGTTACAAAGAAGGCAATAACAAACTCAGAACTGCTACAAATGTAGTTTACTTATCGGGGATGATTACCAATATACTGTTTTCCAATAAGCCGCAGGACTACCATCAGCAGTTTTTAGAAAAATCCGGAAAAATGCTTGGCTTCGATAATACGGTTATTAACAGGATACTCAGAAAGGTACATACGGAAATAGCGGAAGTTGCCAGTTTTTTTGATTTCCAGATACAGAATCCAAAACCCGTCGAGGAAATCCTGCAGGAAGCCAACATTGCGTTAAGCCTTATTAATCTGTCATACGAACAGATGAACAAGGAACTCATTGCCGCCAAGATGGAACTGCAGAAGCTGGCTAATGACCTGGAAGAAAAAAATAAACGGCTAGAAAAACTTGCCAATATAGATGGACTGACTGATGTGTACAACCATCGGTACTTTCAAAATTTTCTTGAAACGGAAATCCGCAGGTCACTGCGCAAGAAAACATCTGTGAGCCTGGTACTCTTTGATGTTGATCACTTTAAAAAATTTAATGATAGCTACGGACATCCGGCGGGCGATTTTATATTAAAAGAATTGTGCAAACTGGTTAAAAAAAACCTCCGTGATTACGATCTTATTGCCCGGTACGGCGGCGAAGAATTCATTCTTGTTTTGGTAGAAACGGCAGCGGAAGATGCCGCAGAGATTACTGAAAAATTACGCGAGGTCATTGCCTCTCATATCTTTATTGATGATATTAACGAATACAAGGTAACAGCAAGTTTTGGAGTGGCAACAATGAGTCCTGCTAAGGATGAATTTAAACAAGGTGATTTTATTGACTTTGCGGACAAGGCCCTATACGAGTCAAAGAAAAAAGGCCGCAACAAAATTACCGCATATACCCATAAAAAGAGGTGGTTTGGGAAGGGTTAGTACAAACCGGTGGGTTGGGGCATACGTGTTAAGTTAAGGAATCAACAATCACCGGTAAATCCTTATGTGTGTTGCATCTGCCATGTCCCCCGCTGGCGGGGGTGCAGGGGGTGGAAGGGACTTCTCCATCGCTTCAAATACCCTTTATTTTGGATACGAATTTTCACCTTCTTACCTGATGTTGAGTCACCAATCATTGCATAGTGAGCTACGGTTTAAAAATACTTATGGATATGCAGATTATGCGCCTACCAAAATTCATGCTTCTGCCAGTCCACCCCCTTGATCCCCCGCCAGCGGGGGACAGTAGCCAGCCACATCTCTAAAAGTTTCATACCATTGTGGGCCACAAGCAGGTACGGATAAACGTAGAGACGACCTGCCATGGTGTTTCTTCAGTCCATGCTACCCCAAAGAATCGCTTAACTTAACACGTATGGGGGTTGGGGGGGTAAGGCGACACGTTTTGCCTCCATTAGAATGGTTTGAAATTCCTGTACGTTAAATTATGCCTTCGGTTACTTTTTCATGTAGAGCGAAGATGTTCTTCGCGCTGAAACAAGTGAGCTTCTCCCCATACGCATCAACCGAACCTTCCTCTCGTTTCCAAGCTCCACAGAATGGGTCAAATGGACAGTGTGGTCTTCGCGGGTTCACTCATTAGAACCTGAACCAAACGTTTTATACTTTCAATCCTGCCTTCTATAAGCAGAACAAATGACAAATGACAAATAAATTCCAAATTCCAAGCAGGGATTTTGTGATTTGGGCAGTGGAATTTTACCGTAGTACATGGCCCCATTATCCGCATAAACTCATGGGTTCAGGCTTCGTCGCGAGCTCTGCCGAACGATTGCAAACCAGAACCCGTCGGGAGTCGTGTAATGTTTACGCTGAATAGTTACATAACTTTCACCTTATTCCCCATCAATAAAGGGGGTAATGGGGTTGTTTCCCTCAACTTATTGAGAAGTTACGATACTATCGAGACTCTCTTGTACAAAGGCATCATCCGGGTTTTGGGACAAATATTGCCTGAGCACGTTTATCGCCTTCTCGGAATCCCTTAAATATTGATAAACAATGGCCAACCATAAATAACCAGTCCTTTGCTTAGGAAGAAGTTTGATTGCGTATTCAGCCGTTTCCTTTGCCTTTTGAAGAAGGCCTTTGTGTAGATACGCCTTTTCCAATTCATCCCAAATTAACGGCAATTCCGTCTGGATTTTCAGGGCATTGTTTAATGCATTTATTCCATCATCGAAATTGTTTCTTGCAAAGTTTATTTTTGAGCGTGAAATGTACAGCGATGTTTCATGATGAGGCAATAGGTCATTTGCCGTATGCGCAGGCGTCTTTCGTTTAGAATCTTCCTCTTGTTTGATAAATTCTTCCGCCTTATCAAGTTGATTCTCTTCTATCAAAAGCGCCGTCAGCGCAATGATAGTGATGCCTATGTGAACCTGGTCGGGAGGGTAACAATCATTTATATTCGTTGGCAATGTATCAAAATATCTGAAATAAGTTTGAATGGCCTTGTTTTTGTCGCCGGCAGATAAGTGTGCAACGGCTTTTTTACGATACATTTCAGGGTGATTTGGCAATCGGCCCAAACCCTTTTCAAGCGTATTCACGGCGCTTTGGCAATCTTTCTTAGCCATGTATAAGTCAGATAAATTTGTATAAATGGATTGAACTACATATTTATCTGCTGTATCGCTGCGCCCTAAATAACGCCATGAGTTTCCCGTCTCTACAATTTTCATGTTGTCCAGTTTATGCATCAGCGCATTGAATTCTTTCTCTGCTTCAACATTGTTGCCTGCACGATATAACGCACATGCGAATTTAAAAGTAATTCCAAACCTGTCTTTCTCGTCCCGCAGATATCGCAGTGCCTGGCGATATGCCTCGCTTGCCTTTTCGTAATCATGTGAATATATTTCGTGAAACATTCCATAATATTTCCAGAGTACGCTGGTATGGGGGTGTTTATCAAGGATGCCGGTGCATAGTGTTGTAACATTCTCAATGCTATCGCCGGATTTTAACCTTAGTCGTATTAAGTGGCTGATTATGTTTACCTTATCATTAAAATCGTAATCATCATTAAATTCTTCCATTAACATTTTTTCATATAATGCCTGACAAAGATTCATACAGGCGGCATCATTTCCGATGGACAGATAATATTCACTCAGCACACTGCCAAAGCAATATTTGAACGCTGGTTTATTTATTAAAGCCTTGTCATAGAACGATATTGTTTCAGACATGGGCTTGTTATTGAACAAGAATTTAAGATAATTAATATGGTACTTTCTGCTTAAATTTTTATTGCCTTCTGTTTCTAACAGCAATCTTTTCAGGCAATCTTCTTTTTCCGCAAGGCATTCCCGGATTTGCCCCTGAGAACCTGTTTCTTTTAAGATTAAAAGTTTAGTGTCAAGCAGCATATCTAATGTAATAAGGTTACATTTTTTTGCGATACCCTTATTGCATATATCAAGTGATTTTTCATAGCTACTTTGCTTTCTGTAAAAAAATGCTAAAGCGAAATCTGATAAGCAGCTCATATCAAGTTCCTGTGCTTTAAGATAACATTTTTCTGCATTATTAATATCGCCGGTAGTTTCATACAAACTACCCAAACCCAAATAACACAGGGGATTCCACGGTTGTAATCCGGCGGCTTTTTTATATTCGGTTATCGCCTCTTCAAATCTGCCAAGGTAGTCTCCAAGAATTTCGCCGCATAACAAGTGCCCAAGCGCAACGTTGGGCCTGAGGTTGGATACTGCCAAACACTCGTCCAGATTTCTTTCTCCTGACAGGCGGTTTTTTGCAAATATTCTTGACAGCATGGCAGGATAAAAATCAGATTCTTTTTCCACGCACATTTCAAACAAACGCAGGCTTTTCTGCTCTCTTTCAGGGATATCGGGTTGTTGGCATATTAACAGGCCTAATATGTAGGCTTCCCTGGAACTCAGGGATTCCAGGTGGTCTGATGAAATACCTCTTTCATAAATTTCAATATTACTGCCTAACGGCCCGGACTGTAATAATTGAATGCATCTGAAATCCGGATTAATTTTTTCGGCATCTTCGAAATCCTTCAATGCGCCTTCTCTATTTTCCCCTGATACCAGATATGCTATCCCCCTTTGAATTAACGCCCACCAGTTTTTATTATCTATCTGCAATACTTCGTCATAGTATTTAATTGCTCTTTCTGTAAGCGTCTCTCTGGCTAATAATGGCCAAGGCAGGGAATTAAGCGCCGCCTGACACAGCAGTACGTCCGCTTCGTCAAGCAGTTGATTAACATAGGCAATCCTGTGAGCTTCACCCTCTTTCTTCCGGTTATGGTGATATAGAGCAAAACATGCGAAGATTAAACACAGAACCAGAAAACCCATAACGGTTTTAACCGGATTTCTGCGTATAGTTTTATAGGTTCTGATTGTAAAAGGAGTTTTTCTTGCAATGACAGGCCTAAAATCTAAGGCATTTCTTATATCATTGGCAAATTCAAGGGCTGAATCGTACCTCTCGCCTGGATTCTTTTTAAGGGTATGCAGCAAAATAGTGCCCAAATCCCTTGAAAGTTTCGGACAGTATTTTCCTGGAGAAGTCGGTTCTTTTGATATGATCTTCGTTAAAACATCATTTATCGAAGCGCCTTCAAATGGGGTATGGAATGTAAGGCACTCATAATAAGCTGCGCCTAATGAATATACATCGCTCCTGCGGTCAACTTTATCCGGGGATTGGATTTGTTCCGGCGACATATAATTCGGAGTTCCAAAAAGTTCGCCGGTAATGGTAATAGACTGATTTGTCTCGCTGTTCGCCAGCCCAAAATCAACTAATTTTGCATTGCCATCTGTGTCAATCAGGATGTTTGACGGCTTAATATCTCTGTGTAAAATTCCCTTGTTGTGTACATGATCCAATGCAGACGCAATATCTATGATTATTTTGCTAATGGTTTGAATATACTCGTCGTCAATTACCGGCCTTCCTTGTTTCGTCTGCGATGTATCAACAGAAGCGGTATTCTTCGACCTGACATAATCAGAAAATAGAGCGCTGGCGTTTGTGTTTTGGTTTGATGAGCGCATGTCTGCAAGCACATTGCCTAATGAATCGCCGTTTACGTATTCCATTGCGAAGTAGAAATATGGCCCGTGCCGCCCGGTTTCATAAATTTGCACAATATTGGGATGGGATATCTTTGCCAGCAGATTTGCCTCTCGTTTAAACCTTTCCAGCGTTTTACTACGAATCCCGCTGACGTCGCTGATAACTTTAAGCGCCACATGCCTGTCCAGCGAGGTTTGCCTGGCGAGAAAGACAGTTCCCATGCCGCCTGAGCCTATTAGCTCAAGTATTTCAAAGTCACCCATCTTTTGGCCAATAAGCTGATGTGCTAAACGGTCGTTTTCATCCTCTCCTGTAAGGGAAGCAAATAAACTGTTGATTTTTTCAAGATTTTCAATCCGTTTCTTGATCTCGTCTGCTATGTCAGGGTACTTTCTCAGGACATCATCTAGCCCTGGATCCTTCCCCTGCAACGTATCATCTATAAATTGTTGGACGATTTGGTCAAGTTGATTCATTTTACAGATCTTAGTACCTTGTCAGTAATTTCTTCGAAGTTTTTGGCAAAATATTTAATGGTGAAATCTGAAATAAATTCATAATTTCAATTCCACCCCCTGCACCCCCGCCAGCGGTGGACATTCTCCCCCCTCGGAGGGGATATGGGGGAGGACTTTGTAATTTATGCTTGTTTGGTTCCGGCTATGCCCGCTTAGGAATTATTATTCTTTATTCTCGTAACACTTTGGTTTTTTTGAAACCGTAGGGGCGAAGCATTTGCTATAACGGGCATACATGCGTTCATGCCCAAACGGGCAAATGCTTCGCCCCTACATCGTGCAGCAAACAATGTTACTATTGGAATTTTTCAAAAAACTAAAGTGCTACCTATTCTCCCCAAAAGCATTATTTAGGGCATTAAGCGCCCTTACTAGCAGCATCCGGGTGGCATCCGGGCTTTTGCCCAATTTTTCACCAGCTTGTTTTTGTGAAAGTCCTTCTGCCTTTGTTAACAGGATTACCTCCCGATATTCCGGCTTTAGTTTTTGCATAGCCTTTTCCAGTTTGTCAAGGTCCTCCTCTTTAGACAATATTTTGCTGGGTGTTGCTGAATCCATTGGTTCATATGTATGTACACTGCTATCATCTTTTAATTGTTTATTGCTGCTTAAAGGCTGTTCCCTTCTATGGTCGCGCACCTGTGCCCTCATCTCACTTATTTTGTCACGTATTCTGTTTTCCGCAATATGTGACAACCATCGTAAAAAATCACCTTCATTTTTATAGGTAAACTGTTTCAAATCACGAAAAGAACTCAATAATGCGTCCTGAACCAGATCCATTGATTGCATCTTACTTCGCAATTCATTGCCCATGCGCATCCTGACGATTCTTAGAATACGCCCGCAGTATATTTCATATAGTTTTTCAATTGCCGGTTGATCACCAGACTTTGCAAGCATAACCAAATGAAGTGTTTGTGGATTAACGGATTCAGGCATGTTTTCATAATCTCCATAAATAAAGCCAGTTATAGCCGCAATAATATTTATTTTTCTAAAAAAGTCAATTAACTTCGTTCGGTTTTACAAATTTTTCCGCTATTAAGAGTAGGAGCATAAAAATTGTAGTTGTCAAAAAAACCTTTTTGAAAGGAGGTATTAAATCGTTTAACGAATTATTTAGCCAGTAAGAAGGACAAGTAATATTAAAAATATTTTAAACATAAATTTAAAAGGAGTAATAAAAATGAAAAAAACAATCGCAATTTCACTTATTGTAGCAAGTGTGTTTATAGCCGCACTGACTTCTAAAGCAGATGATTACGTTCATGGATATTATAGAAACAATGGAACCTATGTTAAACCACATTATAGGTCAAACCCTGATAGAAATTTTTATAACAACTGGAGTACATACCCGAATATCAACCCATACTCAGGAACAAGAGGCACAAGAAGAACTACAAATTATCAAATAAGTAATTCATTTTCTACGCCAAAGTATTCTTATTCCTCAGGGAGACAATATTCATCCTCAAACTCTTTCGGTAATTTTTTTGGAGGAAGATAAATTAATTATTTCACGACTTGTTCCCAAACTCTTGTTTGGGAACAAGCAGTCAACCTGTCACTACAGTATTGAAAGCCGCCTAAAGCTTAATTTTAAAAGGAAGGAGTAAATATGAAAAAGTTGTTATTTGTATTGCCATATTTGTTTGCCTGTAGCGTTGCCTTTGGATATGACTACGTAGATGTATCTGGTAAGGTAAAAAATATGGAAGGAATGGAACTTGAGGATGTTGTTATAAGACTCGACAACGATTCAGACCATTACAGGGCAACGACCGACTGGAACGGCGATTTTGAACTATATGACGTTGCAGTAAACACTTATACTGCTACATTTGAGAAACAAGGATATATAACATCCACGCAAGAAATAACAATCAATGGCGATAGTTATGAAATGAATATCGGAAGTTTTTATTTAGAAAAAGATATTGCATCTGGCATGGCTGGCGCATGGGAAGGATATCTGAAAACTTGTATATGGGATTTAGATGTATCAATAACCATAACACAAACCGACGAAACTATATCGGGAACGATATTGGCAAATGGCCGCCCGTTTGGGAAATTAACGGGAACGATATCCGGCGATGATATAGAATTTGAAATTGAGAAATCAGCGCCATGCAGGGGATTTATCGAAGGAAATGGATTTGTTACAGAAGAAAAAATTATACTGGTATTTACTGATGGCAGGGATTGCCAGGGCGAACAAAACGTTGGAAATTGTGAATTTGTGAATTGTGGAAAGCGGAGTAAATGGAAATTAAGATTAATATAGAAAGGAAGGGTAATATGAAAAGGGGAATATTGTTATTTATTGTGTCTTTGGTGTGTATTGTTTTTACGGTAAAAAGTGATGCATACGCCTTAGTAAGTGATGGTTTAGAGGGAACATGGAAGGGTTATTATTCATCGAGTATACTTTCCAGCACAAGTGTAACTGTAAAGCTGAAGAAAAAGAGCAGCACAAAATACAGCGGTACTTATAAGGCAGGAAATGGCGCAAAGGGAAAGATTATCTTGAAAATAAAGGACACCGGCAAGCAGAGGATAAAAATGAAATCAACCACATCAGGTTGTTCCGGCTCTTACAGAGGCAATATAACAAACAATGATGGGTCATATATAGAATTCGATTTTACCGGCAACGATTGCTCAGGGTCGCACAAAAACGGAGAGGGGTATGTGGAAAAACAATAGAGATTGTCAGGACGGGCAAAGCTTATGGAATTGGGAGTTGTGGAGAGAGAACTCAGTATCCAGAAGTGCAGAAGTGACATCCTGAGTCTCCTGGCAATCTCCGTTCACAGAAATAGCGCCTTCAATTATGTATGGTGCACAAGAGATGAACACGGACATAATGGCAATGAGTAGTGATTGAGTTTTCTTAAAGTATCGTGCATCAAAAGGCTGATTATTGAGGATGAGGGGCACACCTAATCAGGCTGTCCGCGAAACATACAAAAGTAACCTCTTGCGGAGCATCAAGGAAAATGTAATAATCCCAACTCCTTACCGATAATATGCAAAATGATGGATTCTCCATGTGAAATTATCTGTTTTTTTTGAAGAGTAGGCAATAGTAAAAAAGCAATGAGGGAATTTAATACGATGTTAGCTATAAACTTAACAATTACTGGTTAGGCGAAAAGTTATGGGGACTAGCGTGAGTTTATCACGAAATAAGGTGTAAGACAAAGACATCAAGTTGCAATCCAATGATTTGTATCGGGTTGCGACTTTTTTTGTCTAAAAAATTATGTATACACTGAATAATACTATATTTATATTGCATTATATGCCTGTATATACTATTATACACGGAGTATTAATCTATTACGTATACACTAACAACTAATAGCCATGGCTACCATTCAATCTAAAAACTCCAGAGGTTATAAATATTGGTATATTGTCGAATCGCGGCGCGTTAACGGCAAGCCCAGGCCCATCGTCCTGGCCTATCTTGGCAAGGCAGACGATTTATTAAAACAACTGCAAGGTCTTACCGAAAAATTACGGCTCAAATCTTATTCACATGGCGCGGTAGCCGCATTGCTAAGTGTGGCCAATGCCCTGGACGTCCCTTCCGTGATTAATAAATATATAAAGTCGCCACGGCAGTATTGTGCTAAAAAACCTGTTCGAAATAATCTGACCGCCGGAAGTACCCTCTTGTTGGGTGCCGTGGGGAGAGTGTGTGTGCCTACCAGCAAAAGAGGATGGTGGGATTGGGCAAAGACGACTACTGCCGAATACTTACTCAGACACAGCTTGAGTAAAATAGACAGTCAGCATTTCTGGGATTTGATGGATGCACTTCCTGAAGAATCCATTGCAGAAATCGAGCGCGAATTAATTGAAAAGACATTTAAAACATACAACCTTCAAAGCGACACACTGTTTTTTGATACAACCAATTTTTTCACGTATATCGACACAACTAATCTGCGATGCACTATTGCCCGGCGGGGGAAAAACAAACAAAAGCGATACGATCTCAGGCAGGTCGGGTTGGCGATGGTCGTTACACGTAACGACATGATACCGTTGTTTCACCATACCTATCAGGGGAACATGGCGGATGCAAAGGTGTTCAGCGCGGTTCTTGAGACGATAAAAGACAGGATGACCGGATTAGGTTTCGACAGCAAAAAGCACACTATTGTTTTTGATCGTGGAAACAATTCCATGGACAATATGGCTATTGTAGAGAGATTGGCATTGCATTACGTTGGAGCGCTTACACCGTATCATCACAAGCAGTTGGTAGGGGATGCCATGTGTAATTTCAGGGAATATGACGTTGACGGCAGTAAGATACAGGTGTACCATGACAAACGGGTTATTTGGGGGCAGGAAAGAACCGTTGTCGTATTTATTTCCGAGAAATTAAAGGTTGGGCAATTAAGGGGAATGTCTCAGTCTCTGGAAAAGGCAGAACATCAGTTAAAGCTCTTACAGCAGCATCTGTGTAATCCAAAGGGAAAGATGCGGGACAAAGAGGGTCTGGAGGATACGATAAGAAGTGTAGTGAAATGTCAATTTGCGAAGGATGTTATCGATTGGTCGTTAAAAGAGGTATCTGAAGGCAAGTTTCAATTGAATTTTTCAATCGACCAGAAAAAGCTCGAAGAAATAGAAGGGGAACTGGGGTTCAGGATTCTTATGACAGACCATCACGATTGGGATACCGCGGACATTATAAAAGCCTACTATGGGCAATCAAAAATTGAACATGCCTTTAGAAATCTCAAGAACCCCTATCACCTTGCTTTAAAACCGCAATTTCACTGGACGGATCAGAAAATCAGGGTGCATTTTTTTATTTGCGTCCTCGGATACCTAATGGCGGCGATTGTGTGGTATCAGGCAAAAGCGCACGCACAATTTAGTGGAACGTTAGATACCCTGTTAGACACCCTTAATAATATAAGGCTTTCTGCTATGCTTGAAGAAACAAAGGCCAGAGGGAGAGTTAAGGCTACCTACAAATTGGAAGAAATGTCCGACAAGGAATCTCTGTTGATGAATGCGTTAGGCATTATGGATTTCCACAAACATCGGCTGAAACTTCAAGGACTCAGTGTATACAATTGATGTTGTGCTTAACGCATTGACTGTATTTATGTTACGTTGCTTCATGCCTTATTTTGTGATAAACTCACGCTAGGGAACTCTTAAACGATCAACAGGCAGATAGCCATAGGGTGCAGAAAGCCGTTAGGCTTCTCGACTATTTGACACGACTTGCTTTACTTCGCGCGAAGCTGATCAGCGACATTGCCGAATACGAGAATGTCCTTTGGGTATCAAACGTTCCACATGAGCGGGGGTGCTTTACGCAGGCATGGGGGAGCGATGAGGAACATGAGATGGATGAATGGCTGGAAGTGCAAAACCGGCGCGAGCCAGAATTGCATGCCATTCCCATTCAATGCAGAGACTGGCTTAACCAGTCGGCGCTCTGCAATAAGAGTGATTTGCCGGAACTCCTCCCGGAAATCACCCAACAAGTCCAAAATCCCGACTGGCGCGAAGGATCGCATCAGCCGGAAACCATGCCACGCACCGAACGCCTTGGCGAACATCCCGAAGTTCTGCGGGCATGGGAACGTTATGTTGAAGACAAGTGGCTACCATGGACGGAAGATCACAATGCGTGGGAAAAAATCCACCGTGTCTATTCCGAGCTTTTTGCCATTCATCAAGAGCAACTCAGGCTTGGCGAGGAATACGAACTCGTACTTGGGTTGGGTCTGCTTACATGGCAGACGCCCACTGGGCAGCGCGTCAGACGTCACTTGGTTGTCGCGGATGCCATTTTGGAGTTTGAAGCTCATCTGGGTAAATTCACCGTTCGGCCTCATACCGAAGGGGCAAAACTCCGGCCAGAATTCGACATGTTGGATGTAGAGGAACAACCGCCGCGCGCCGAAGAAACTGCGAAGTCTTCGTTGGCAGGAGAAGAAGACGATCCATGGGAAAAAGGGGGCATTGAAAGCGTGCTTAAGGCGTTGGTGCATTCGATCGACTCCCAAGGTGAGTATGACGACTCCTTGGCGGCGAAAAGCATCCGTGCATCAGCGAAGCCAATTGTCGAATATGCTCCCGCTTTGATCCTACGAAAGCGCTCCGCAAAGGGTCTTACCGAAACCTTGAAACGGATCAAGGGGCGGATCGAAAATGCCGAAGGTATCCCTGACTTATTCGCGGACCTTGCCGAGATTTCCAACAAGAATGACTACGAAACGGGCGATGGTTTAGAAGAATCAAGCAGCGCATTCGATGGAGAAGTTTTCTTCCCAAAGCCATCGAACGAAGATCAACGACGTATCGTTGACAAGATTCGTGCGGAAAATGGCGTTCTTGTGCAGGGGCCTCCCGGTACGGGAAAATCTCATACTATCGCGAATCTCATTTGCCATTTGCTCGCCACTGGCCAGCGAACGCTTATCACCGCCAAGACGCCGCGTGCTCTTCAGGTACTTGAAGGACTTATCCCGAAAGAATTACGCCCTCTCTGCATCAACTTGCTTGGCAGCGGTCTTGAGGAGCGGCGATCTTTGGAATCCAGCGTCGGCGGCATACTTCGCAAGAATGATGAATGGAAAGAGGATCGGGCTAAACATGAGCGCACGGAACTAGAAGATCGACTCCAACGCCTCCGGCAGGAGAAAGCCAAGGTTAATCGACGGCTCCGCGATATCAGGGAATCCGAAACCCAATCCCAATCCATTGCGGACGGAACATATCGAGGTACGGCAGCCCGAATAGCGGAGGCCGTCAACCGTGACAGAAGCGTTTACGAATGGTTCGCGGACACCATCCCCTTGGACAAGACCTGTCAGTTATCCGCCAGCGATTTGCGTGATTTTCTTGAGGACATTCGTTATTTTGCACCAGAAAAGCGTCAAGAATTGAGCCTTGAATGGCCAAATGCCTTGCCTTCCACAGAACAGTTGGCCAATCTTGCTGAGAACGAGGTGAAAGCGACTGAGGACGAAAGCAACTCGGTAATCGGGGCAGATGAACGTATCGCCGATCTGATATCAAAGGGCAATTTCGCGACCATCGAAACGATTCGTGACGCTTTCTCCAATTTTCGCGACGCACGAAGAAGGATGATGGCGTCGCCCCATTCATGGATGGCAGATGCATTACGCGATATCTTGGGAGGTAATTCATCCTTGTGGCGCGAGCTTTTCCGTATCACGGGAGATGCTATTGCATCAGTCGAAACTGTAGTCACAATCGCTGACAATACAAGTATTGTTTTCCCAGACAATACCAATATCAGTACGCTACGAGAAGATGCCAGAAAACTGAAAGAGCACATGGAGGGTGGAGGGAAGCTGGGTTGGGGCCCATTTCGGCCCAAAGAGGTCAAAGAGCGCCTCCATGTAATCAAGACTGTGCGTATTGGAGGACGGTCTTGTTCCGCTGTCGAACATTTTTCAAATCTTTCCGATGCATTGCATGTCCGGATCGAGTGTGAGAAGGCGTGGGGGTTCTGGGCATAAGCGCTAACTTGTTTTAGGTATGCTCGAAGTATTTTGATATCTGTGTTTTTCGGATTCTTGTATTTTCTGCTAAAGAACAAGCAATGTCATTCCAGCACTTAAGAACTTCCTGTAATGATAACGCTGGTTCTATAGCCCGTTTTACTTGATTAAGCATAAAAGCAAATTCACGCCATTTGCTTTTAGTCTTCTTGCTTGACAATGAAGTATCCCCAGGGGGAAAAAGACGTAGCAAAATCTATTAGTTTTTCTGTCAAAAGAGCAACGAATAGTTTGCCATAAAGCCAAGCTTTTGAGCTATCATCATCGTATTTAGGTAAGTGTCCAAATTGTGCTATTTGTTTAAATCTTTTAAAGACCAGTTCAATTTGCCATCGAACTCGATACCATTCTAAGATATCAAAAGCGGTAAATTGATTTTCAGGAAACGTTGTGAATACTATTACGTACTTGGCATAAATAAGGGTCTCCGGTTTTAGTTCAATGCCCTTTTTGCTTGCATGTCTTTTAAGTTTTTTATGAGCTATTTTAATGGCTTCTTCTGTTTTGCGTATTATACAAAGACGACCTTTGACATATTCAGTATTATCAACGTTTGGAATAAAAACGTTCCATGATTTTATAGCAAGGGGTCTTTTTAAATATTGGATTTCTTTCAATAAAGGAAAGGGTTTCTTTTCTTCGCCGAATATCCGTAGAGATTGCGAATTAACTCTAACGCTAAGATAAGCGCCTTTCCTTGTTGCATGATGAATTCCTTGGCCAGTACAGTAACCTCTGTCAGCTATAATATAATCATCTTTTTTCATCGGAAACTGCCGAAAAGATTCTCCTGTGCCTTCTCCTTCAGTTCCCGTAAGTTTAAAGAAATCGCAAGATAATGAAGGAACCTCAATACTATAATGAATGCGCCAAAGACTTCCTGTTTTCCCAGGTTCCTTTACTGTTGTTGCATCAAATAAGCGAAGATGAAAATTATTCCGTTTATTAATTTGGAGGCCACGCTCACGGAATAAAGATAAACATAATTTATATAGCCATTCTTTGCTCTTTTTTAATCGCTTTAATAAGGCAACATCGGATAAATCTGCTAAGTTAGCACGCTTGGCTAGAACTACTGTTTCACGCAATGAATAGCCACATCCTAAATGAATTAATAATGTTCGAAGAAGCTTTTCTTCAGATTTATCCTTGCGCAAGCCTTTTAAAGCATTTGTATCAACGGCTAAACTTTTCCAATCGTTTGGGAAGAAAGTTCTTAGAAGATCCCAATCTTCTCTCATCATGGCTTTATCCTCCTATAGAGTGATTAGCGGGATAATTAACATAAAAATACCATGATGAATAAAATTTGTCAATAAAACAAGTTAGCGCTTATGGGGGTTCTGGGTGGGGCGAACCGATAAGATTCAAGGCCCTTATGCTCTACAATTGACTGCGCTCAAATCACTGTGTGACGCTCTTGAAAATGCCTTGTCGCTTGAAACGCTCATTGGAGAATGCCGTGGGATCATACGCCAGTTTCAGGCTATAAGCGAACCCTTTTGGGCTGACGAATCTCAGGTTGAAAGGATAATCGCGTCATGCGGCCTTGCGCATATCCGTCTCCGCAAGCGGCTTGTAGCTGAAGAAATACAAAGCATTGAGGCTCCGGTATCGTACGTTGCCGCCATGGGCAACGCACATCCGGTAACGAACGAATTGCTACACGCGATTCGTGACCGCAATGTAGATGGATTCGCGAATGCCGCGAGCAAGATTCAGGAATTGGAAAAGGAGCGTCAGCGCCTTCAGAAGATGGATGAATACCTCTCGGAAATGAGCCACCGACTCCCACGTCTCACGGATGAATTGATGCGAACCTGTGACGAGCCATATTGGGATGAGCGACTTCAACAAATTGGAAACGCTTGGCATTGGGCGCAGGCGCAATATTGGATTGAGGAATACATACGGCAGGAGGACATCCCTGCCCTCGCCAAGCACGCCAAACAGATCGAGGACGAGATCAACGCCATTATAGCTAAACTCGCCTCGCTCCATGCCTGGTCATTTTGCTTTTCCCGACTCAATAGCAATCATCGACGCCATATGGAAGCCTGGCAGCAGTCTATGAGGCGGCTTGGTAAAGGCACAGGAAAACACGCGCCACGCCACAGGCGTGAAGCTCAACAGCACCTCAATGAGTGCCGTGAGGCGGTTCCGGCATGGGTTATGCCTCTCCACCGAGTTTGGGACACGGTGGATCCCATACCTGGTATGTTTGATGTCATTATCATAGATGAGGCATCGCAATGTGGAGTAGAGGCACTTCCTCTATTTTATCTAGGCAAGAAGGTATTAATTGTTGGCGATGATAAGCAGATCAGCCCGGCTGCTGTAGGCTTGCCTCGAGATGCCGTGCATCGTTTGATGGAGGAATTCCTACATGATTTCCAATTTAAGTCGTCATTCGATGTCGAAAGCAGCCTGTTTGATCACGGTAAACTTCGCTATGGAACGCAACGAATTACCCTACGCGAGCACTTCCGCTGCATGCCGGAGATTATTCGTTTCAGCAATGACCTTTGCTATTCAGATACGCCGTTGATTCCCTTGAGGCAATATGGGCCTAACCGATTAGCTCCCCTTGAACTTGTTTTTGTAAATGGAGGGTATCGCGAAGGTTCATACAACCGGACGATCAATCGCCCTGAGGCCGAAGCCATCGTTAAAAAGATCGTCGAACTGTGTGGCGACACCAGGTATGACGACAAGTCGATGGGTGTGGTTGTGCTTCAGGGCGAAGCACAGGCGGCTTTGATTGAGAACCAATTGCTTGAACAGTTGGGCGCCGAGGAAATGGAGCAGCGGCATTTGGTCTGCGGTAATCCATACAGTTTTCAGGGTGATGAGCGAGACATTATGTTGCTATCGCTTGTTGCGGCCAACAATGAAAGAATTGGCCCTCTAACGAAGGCTTCGGACGAACGGCGGTTCAATGTTGCCGCCAGCCGTGCCCGCGACCAGATGATTTTGTTCCACTCTGTCACTTGTGACGAACTCAGCGCCTCCTGTCTTCGTCGACGACTCCTTAGTTTCTTCGAGAACACGAAACCACAACAGATTGCAGGAATTGAGCGTAATGAGCTTGAGCGGCGCACCTTTCAAGATAATCGACGAGTTGTAAATCCCCCCGCGCCATTTGAAAGTTGGTTTGAGATTGATGTTGCATCGGATGTTCACCCCTGCCAAAACGCATAAGTGCTTAATACATAGTTTGTTAAGGCTGTATTTTTAATAAATATGTAGTCACTAATATATTGTTATTATCCGACAATATACTTGACGGATAATGGTTGTTATCTGTACAATGGTGGACATGCATATTGTAGAGAACAAGTCAAAATCCGGTAAAAAAATCTATCGATCTACCCTTCTGCGGGAATCGTACCGTGAGGATGGGAAGGTCAAGAAACGCACCATTGCGAATCTGTCGAATTGCACTCCCCTGGAGATTGAAGCGATAAGACTTGCACTCGCACATAAAGACGATCTCTGTGCATTGGGCGCATTGTCAGAATCGGTGAAACTCCATGAGGGTTTGTCTGTGGGAGCAGCGTGGAGCGTGTACCAAGTGGCAAAGGAATTAGGGATAGAAGAGGCATTGGGAAAGGACTTTGAAGGAAAGCTGGCGCTTTGGCAAGTAATGGCAAGGGTAATAGGCCAGGGGTCAAGACTGTCTGCAGTAAGGCTGGCGCAGATACATGCTGCGGGTGACGTCCTGGATATGAAGCGTGGGTTTGACGAGAACAATCTGTACGATAATTTGTCATGGTTGTCAGAGAATCAGGCAAAGATAGAGCGAAAGCTGTTTGAGTTAAGACGAGGAGGCAATAAGCCGAAGTTGTTTTTGTATGACGTGACGAGCAGTTATTTAGAGGGGAAGTCGAATCATTTTGGTGAGTACGGGTATAATCGTGACGGCAAAAAGAGGAAAAAACAGATAGTGATCGGTATGCTTTGTGATGAATCCGGGGAGCCGGTATCAACAGAAGTATTTAGGGGCAACACCCAGGATCCGAAGACCTTTGAATCTCAGGTAAAGAAGGTATTAGAGCGGTTTGGATGCAAAGATGTAACGATTGTAGGAGATCGTGGGATGATCAAGACGGTGCAAATCGAAAGTTTACCGGAAGGGTTTCATTACATAACGGCGATAACCAAGCCGCAGATAGAGTCGTTGATAAATAAAGGGATACTGCAATTAGGATTGTTCGAAGAAAAGCTCTGCGAGATAAAGGATGATGAGGTTCGATATATTCTGAGGCGCAATCCGGTAAGGGCGGAAGAGATGTCAAAGACCCGTGTATCAAAATTACAGAGTATAGAGAAATACATCGTGAAGAAGAACAGTTATCTGAAGGAACATCCTAAGTCGTCAGTATCGAAGGCACTGGAAACAACAAGGGAAAGGCTAACGAGATTGAAACTTGATGGGTGGGTGCAGATAAAAGAAGAGGATAGGACGCTAAAGATAGAGAGAGATGAGGAAGCATTAAAGGAGGCATCATACCTTGATGGTTGTTACGCAATCAAGACTGATCTTGAGGAGAACGAGGCGGATACCAATCTGGTACATGAACGATACAAGGATTTAACGGAAGTGGAGAAGGCGTTTCGGGACTGTAAGACGGTGAATTTGGAGGTTCGTCCGGTGTATGTAAGAAAGGAGGATAGTACACGGGGACATGTGTTTGTGGTAATGCTTGCGTACATGATAATTCGAAGGCTGCGCAGAGCGTGGAAGAATTTTGACTTGACGGTAGAGGAAGGTCTCGCACAATTGACGACCATTTGTTCGATGGAAGTAACAATCAAAGGCCAAAAAGCTAGTTGCCAGAAGATCCCGCGTCCGCGGCAACAATCACATGAATTATTAGAGGCATTACAGATAAAGTTGCCAGAAGTATTGCCAAGCCGGAACATACGGGTAGTCACTAGAAAAAAGCTTGCTGTTCGGCGTAAAAGTCAATAAATATAAGGCTTTTACGGCACTTTTGTTTTTTGACTTGGGGTGAACATCCGTTGCATTGGAGTTGGCGAGGCGGGGTTTCAACGTCATTCCGCAGTATGAAATCGCTGGCAAGCGAATCGATATTGTTATAGAAGGAGGCAACGCGCGCCTGGCAGTCGAGTGTGACGGTGACCATTGGCATGGCCCCAACCGATACGAAGAGGATATGCAACGCCAGCTGCAATTAAAGCGGTGCGGCTGGGAGTTCTTCCGCGTCAGAGAATCGGCCTTCTACTCTAACAAAGATGACGCGCTAAAAGGGCTTTGGCGTGCGCTGGAGGAACGAGAGATTTTCCCCAAGTCATGAAGCGCGAATACAAGGAGAGCATGGGGTCACATCTTGATTAGTGATTATGTGTTTGGATAATTAGGGGGCACTTCCCATATTGCTTGCGTGATCATGTTTGGGAAAATAAGGGAAGTGTCCCTATATTTAAAAACCAAAGCATTCGTAGCGATGTCATTTGATAAGACCTTGCTCCCCGTCTACGAGAATGCAATAGCACCGGACATTGAAGCCATGGGTTATCGGCCATATCGGGTGGACTCGTAGCCGCATCTTGAACGAATTGATGCGAAAACCAGTGCCGCGATACGAAACTCTGGATTTATTGTAGCGGATGTAACGCAGCAAAAGCCTGGAGTCTATTATGAGGCAGGTTTTGCATACGGCTTAGGGCTGCCTGTCATCTGGTGTGTCCGACATGATGACTCGCAGAATATCAATTTCGATACAAGGTAATACAATCACATCGTATGGGAAAATGAACCGGAATTGAGAGAAAAGCTGGAAGATTTCATCCTCGCAACCATTGGAAAGAAAGTGACTTCACCATTAGGTCAACAGGATGCTCCTTACGGCGCGCCCGTTACCCAAGCCGTTAAATAATAAAAATTGCAATAAATACATTGGTTAAAATGTTACAAGAGAAAGACGAATTACCCAATATAAAAGGGGTAGTTGCAGAGTGGAAGGAGTTAATGGAAAATGCTTGCCCGCCACCTGGAAACTTTGAAAGCCAATTTTCATGGCTTAAACAAAAAGACATTTATTCTTCTCAATTATTAAAAATTGAAAAAACAATTGTATCTTATTTTGAAAGTTTGCACTTACCTGATTATCCAACGATATATGATTATCTTGTATTAGGACTTCGTTCAAAAGACATTATTGCCACATTTAATTGGGATCCATTCCTAATCCAAGCTTATAGAAGAAATAAAGATGTAGCAAAGTTACCTGATATACGTTTTTTACATGGTTGTGTAGCTTTTGCAACATGCAATGAGCATGATATTTTAGGTGTACCATCTGAGATATGCACAATATGTAATACAACATTAAAACAAAGCAAACTATTTTATCCTGTTGAAAATAAAGATTATACTAATGATAATTTAATAAAAAGAGATTGGGAAAAGGTTACAGAAAAATTAAAAGAAGCATTTCAAATAACCATATTTGGTTATTCTGGACCAGCCACAGATTTTAATGCTCGTCAGCTTTTACTTGAAAATTGGAATCCTACACCAACAAATAATTTCAAACAGTTTTGTCATGCGGAAATTATTGATATAAAAAAACAAGAGGAAATTGTTAAATGTTGGAAAAATTATTTCCCTCTTGGGCATAGTATTATTAATTCAGATTTTTGGAAATCATCTATAGCTATCTGGCCAAGAAGGACTTTTGAATGGAAGTATTCTGTTTCTATTGAAGGTAAGTTCTTAAGAAATGGAGAGCATTATAAAACGGACTCATTGAAAGACCTTCAAGACTGGTTTTCAAAACTTTATTATTAGGAAAATTTGATATCTAACAAATTGTTCAAGAGGGATTTTGGTTGCGCTGGCGCTCCACCAAAACCCCATAATTTAAAGTTAGGAGTCTTTGTGATCACGAAGAAAATTAACAAGGAAATGGAAGAAAAATTGCTCAAAATAATTTATGAGCGATATGCCGTAATTTGAAAACTTTTATATGTGGATCGTAAATAGGAGACATAATAAGTGTCCGATCCAAGGGAATGGGGGTTCGTAGCGGATATGAACTGTAGCGGCTCAACCACAATTAGTGACGTGTGGTTGTGGTTTAAGTGGCTTTGTTTTTATCCTGGAGATTACTTATTGTACTATTTAATTCATAGTAGGCCAGAATTCGCTGCTTTCCTTGAGATCACGTGCAATAATTACGGTGGAGTATTTTCAGGTATCGTTGTCTTTGTGATTATTATGGCGATTAGATATCCGATTGATAGATACACCAATTATCACAAAAAACAAATTACTGAAAATCAAAATGTAGACTGCTATTATTGCAAAGAGAAAATTAAACAAAATGCAAAGATATGCTTTCACTGTGGGCACTATCAGAAAAAGCGTATCCAGTGGTTTAACCAGTATATTAATCATGTTGCGACGTTCATTTCTATTTTTCTTTTAGTTGTTGCTTATTGGCAATATAATGAAGCAAAAAAAGAGCGTGAAGATGCGAAAAAGGCTTTAGAACATGCCTAACAAGCCGAGAAAAAAATTTCCGATGCCAGCAAAGCTATAGCAAAAGTCCTTCTTGCCCAAAGCACGCTAGAGGCTAGTCTTGATAGCTTTGATGTATTAAAGTTTTTTCCAAAAATTATGCAAAATGAGGCAAAATCGTTGCTCGATACTATTGAAGTTACTCCCGAAGAACGGCAAAAAATTTATGAATCAAGCAACCTCTTAAAAATATGGCAACAAACTATTGATCCAGTAAGAAAAGAAGAACTGGAAAAGGAAATAGAACAGTTACTCAACCAATAAAGAGGAAAAAGGTTGCTTTCCCCATATTCATAAATGTTTTAGTACGGCAAAGAGACGTGTCATTGTTGTGGATTTCAGTTATTTTGAGATAGTTTTGGATGGCAGAATACCAAATCAAAGTAACTGCGGTAGGAATTAGAATCAACGACTATTGCCATGACTACTCGATAAATATGATAGATTAATAAAACTCAACGAGGAGAATAAAAGATATGAAAATAAAAGTTATACTGGAGCAAGGAGAAGATGGTTACTTTGCTGCATATTGTCCATCGTTAAAAAGCTGTTGGAGTCAGGGAAGGACAGAAGATGAGGCATTGCAGAATATTCGGGAAGCAATAGAATTATATTTAGAACCTGACGAGGACTTAACAGAAAACAGTAAACACAAAGTTTATGAAGTGGCGATATGAAACTCCAGATATTATCAGGACGAGAGGTTTTGGCAGCTTTAAAACGGATGGAATTTAAAGAAATTAATCGAAAAGGCAGCCATGAGGTAATTCTGGGGACACCATACTTAATTATTGATTATTGATTCTGTGTTGAAAGATGGTTAAGCTTTCGCTGTGTCAGGATTTTGGACGGTGGAATTCTGATTGCAGATGGTTTTAATTCTGAAGGTGTATAAAGAAAAAGAAAGGAAAAATTGCATGGCATTAACCAGGAAAAAATCAAAAAAGCAGACAGTTACATTTCCACTGAGTGTTTTTGAAACCGCTGATACAAAAGAAGACCTTGAAGACTGGCTTTTATCACAAAATCCTGAGTTTATAAAAAACATGCGCAAAGCAAGACAGGATGATATGCAGGTAAAAGGAAAAGACTGGCAATCCCTCTGGGAAGAACTCTGTATAAAATAACGTTTTTACCCGATGCCGAGGAATATTGACATCGGAAGCTCTGATAAGGGTCATGTGTTGGTAGTGGTTTATACTGAGCGAAGTTCAAATATTCGTATTATCAGTTGTCGCAAGGCAAGTCAGTCGGAGCTGTCACTTTATGAAGAAGGAGGTAAATAAAATGGCACAGCTTGAGAATAACGATATGCGCGCTAAATATGATTTCAGTAGTGGAGTACGTGGTAAGCATTATAGAGCCATGCAGGCTGGATATACAATTACTGTTCATGAAGCAAATGGCACAACTGTTGTTAAGGATGTGACGCCAAAAGAGGGGTCGGTTATACTAGAACCAGATGTTAGAGCGTATTTCCCAGACTCAGAATCTGTGAATAGGGCTTTGCGTTGTTTAATTCCGCTGCTGTCACAAAAGCGTAAGGTAAAAACAAAGAAAGCCTAACAAAGCACTCCACCTGACCGCTATTCCGCTACGCTCCATAGCGGCAGGCGAGCTTGGTCGTTATGCACTGAAGGGAGGATTATGAAGGGGCAATGGATCGGCTACTATCAAGGAAGTGCGGAAGGGCGGGTCATGATCAATGTTGATGAAGTCGACGATCATTACGAGGGAGCCGCGTACTTAAACCCGACCACAAGATGTATTCCCGCAACCGTAGCATACTTGTCAACTATAAACAAAGATCATGAACAAGTTGCAACTGCATATATGATTATATTTCTGGAGTTCGCCAATATGATTCAAGCACTTAGCAGTAAGGCATACAAATAAAAATATATTTCATAATTGCCGTAAAATAATGTGACATTTGGGAAGTCTGATATAAATTTAACCGCTTCAAGTGATAACGGACATGCCAGAAGAAAATGATCTTATCCTTTCCAAAGAATTGTATACCGTGCGGTTTTGGGTAAAGCGCGAGCTGGAAGCGAAGTATCTTCCGGCCCTGCCTGACCTCGTCGAAGAACAACTATTTCTACAAGGTAGGACCGCATGGAATTTTAAATACTCTAATCTAAAGATTGATCCACTCAAGGCGTCGAAGAGAATCTCAATTACTATCTTTGCATTGTTAAAAAAAGAATTTCATCGGTTTTTTGATAAGCATCGTTTTTCGTTTAATGTAACAACTATTTATTGGCCGGATACACGCAAGCTTAAGATAGAAAATATCCAAGCAATTGAGTGCCAACAGCGCAGCTAACACGGCACTGCTGCCGACGCGCGAAAGGGAATTAGGGGACACTTCCCATATTGCTTGCTTGATCTGGTGGAAAAATAAGGGATGCGTCCCTATATTTCAATAAAACACGCAATTTTGTAACACGTTAGTCTTTTTTAAAAAACTAAAGTGTTGCAAGTGTTATCATTTATTGAATTTTCTGGTAAATCTTGTGCCTGTTACCGTAGAAAGTAGTATAACGAGAGAACTTACAGGCATAAGTATTGCCGCAACAAGGGGCGAGATACCTCCGAAAAGAGCGGCTATTCCGCCGGCAAAGTTATAAAGAAACGAAATTACAAGGTTTCTCTTAATAATAGAGAGGGTGTTTTTGCTTAATAAAATCAGGTCTAAAACAGGAGAAACCCCCTCCTTCGTTGAATAGATGTCCGCTGCGACCAAGCTCGCCTCTATGCTGCCCAGAACCGCAATGCCAATGGAACCGGATGACATGGCAAGGGCGTCGTTTACTCCATCGCCTACCATAAGAGCATTCGGAACTTTATTGACTATAGTGCTTTTCTCTTCCGGTGAAACTCCTGAATTGGAGAATTAGGGACACATCCCATATTTCTTGCTTGATCTGGGGGAAAAATAAAGGAAGTGTCCATACTTCTATATTTCCTATAAAACACGCAATCCTTAATTTTATAGAGTTTTTTCAAAAAACTAAAGTGTTACGTTTTTGTTGATATTGGGAAACACGATGAGGCTTACTAATTGCTAAAAAATGGGAGTATTCAAAATTAAGTATGGTGTCGCCAGAATTTGGGAATGTAATATCAGAGTCCTCATTAATCCTAAGTTGGCATAGCCAGAACCAAACAAGCACGAAATCAGTCCTCAATCTGCAATTTTGCCGACTTTAGACTGCTGAGCGCTACGGTACAATAGAAAAATCCAATTCCCTAAGCACCATGCACTTCAACGGCTTTTTACCCACCCCTCAACCCTTATGTTTATACACATCTTTTCCATTCCGTGTTTTCGGTTGCACAGGCCCAAAGGCTTTCCATGCCAATGTGAAGTCTACCATTCGCTGCAGGCCAACCCACATGGTTTTTGGGCCTGGTGGGCCATCGCATTTGCGATTTAAGTATCCTCCCAGACTTGATACCATTAAGGTAAAGTCTACGCGCGATGGCGGGGTTTCGGGTGGAGCTTCATTTTTGGCAATCATATACACGGGTTTCCATTCATCATCCTCTAAAAGCGCTGTACACGGCAAATCCGGGCATTCCCTTCCAAGCATGGTAACAAACAATACCCGCCATGCCACTATCATATAAAGAGCAATACACGGCTTGATACGCTCCGCTGTCTCCAATTGACGCTCTTCTATCTTGCAACCGCTCTTTAATACTTTAAAATACATCTCTATCTGCCATCGGCAAAGGTAATATTCCACCACGAGACACGCTTGCCCGAAGGTGTCTATGGGGAGGCTGGTGAGCAGCAACCATGCGATCGGCTCTCCTCCTCCTGGAGGATTGATCTCTTCGACGAACACCACATTGATTTCCACTTCAGGCATCATTTCTCCTTTGCGATATGGAGGCTTGAGTCGAACACGGCAAGCCTTCACCGACTGTACCACCCTTCGGGCGGAACGGTTCTCTGTTTTGGGAATTTTGAATTCCACCTCTCCCAAAATGGGTTTTCCCGATACCTCCTCCATCAACTTTTTATAGCATCCATCTTCCAGCTTCTCCGGCAATCTTCGGTCATGGCAACCACGAATTATAAACTCCGCCCGCTTACCCTCATCCATGCGCACAGACTCCCAAAAACATTCGTAGATATCACCTTTCCGATCTGAAATACTTACGAGCATTGTGCCGGGGAGTTGTTCGCTTAACTCACAGACTCTACGGTAACCTTCCAGCCAACGATGACTCTCCTTTTCCTCGATAGGCTTTTGTTTGCGCTTGTCATTTTTATTGCGGTCTTCAAAGTCGCGCACCCACAGTTCTGCGTCTAACACGCCCAGACAAAGGCGCTCTGGCGTAACAGCCAGAGTCACGTGGTTGAAAAAACCAATCCGTTCCTGAATACTGAGCGGCCCTGCCCCCTTGAGTTTGCGTCCCGTAAAATCCATTTCCGTCGTGCCTTGAACACAGAGAACCACTTTACGCCCCGCCATTCGCTTGTGCGTTGCGTCCCTGTGTGATGATAATACTTTTTGGTCGGTTACTTTTTCATTATCTAAAAAACGATACGCGGCTATGGTCTCATCCCACCCCTTGCAGGCCGCTGGCACACTTGCTCCGGGCTTGCTACCCAATCGATCCAGCAACGCTCGCATCCGTTTATTCAATCGCTCATCTGAAAAATCCGCCGTTGCAGTTTCCTCGTTTCCCCAGTCGCTCATTGCACCACCTCCGCCAAACTCTGACGGGGATTGCAAACAAGCGGGTACACAAAAACGGCCTTGACCGGAACACCCTGCATATGGTAACGGTCTAACTTCCCTCTTCCCTTTGTATCTCCCAGGTAAAGCCAATTCGCAGCGCGATAACAGACTCCTGAATACCTACCCTTTTCCACAAATGTCTCGAAAAGAACCGGTTCATAGTTATAGGGCTCTAAAAAATCAACTCGTATTCGCCTCGCGCAAAGGGAAAGCACACGGGATGCCAAATTCTTCACCCGGATATTTTGCAATACTAAAATCGCGCGTTGTTCACAATCATGCGTAAACCCTTCTCGCGGGTCAACGCATCCCACCCTATCCACCGGTCTCGTACTCCCACTTTCCATGCCGCTGCGGAAAAACCTATCGCCCCCAAATCTCCACCGTCCCACCTAATCAAATACCTTGCCTGCGCCCCAGGAAGTGGCTTGTAGCCCAGATAATGATACTCATCAATCAAGCTATTCCAATATGCAGACTCTTCCCGACTGCGTACCCTATCCAATCGCAATCCGGTCAGGCTTTGAATGTCTGTCTCCAATACGCTTAGCAGCGGAAGCTTTGCTTTTTGCCGCACCAGTCCTTGGCCATTCCCATGTAATACAGTTTGTATTTACTCAAAGAGATAATTATAATTATTCAGTGTTTCTGTGTTCAGCTAAATTTCTTAATGTATCTTCTCCCTTGCCACAATAACTCTAGCGTGAGTTTATCACAAAATAAGGCATGAAGCAACGTAACATAAATACAGTCAATGCGTTAAGCACAACATCAATTGTATACACTGAGTCCTTGAAGTTTCAGCCGATGTTTGTGGAAATCCATAATGCCTAACGCATTCATCAACAGAGATTCCTTGTCGGACATTTCTTCCAATTTGTAGGTAGCCTTAACTCTCCCTCTGGCCTTTGTTTCTTCAAGCATAGCAGAAAGCCTTATATTATTAAGGGTGTCTAACAGGGTATCTAACGTTCCACTAAATTGTGCGTGCGCTTTTGCCTGATACCACACAATCGCCGCCATTAGGTATCCGAGGACGCAAATAAAAAAATGCACCCTGATTTTCTGATCCGTCCAGTGAAATTGCGGTTTTAAAGCAAGGTGATAGGGGTTCTTGAGATTTCTAAAGGCATGTTCAATTTTTGATTGCCCATAGTAGGCTTTTATAATGTCCGCGGTATCCCAATCGTGATGGTCTGTCATAAGAATCCTGAACCCCAGTTCCCCTTCTATTTCTTCGAGCTTTTTCTGGTCGATTGAAAAATTCAATTGAAACTTGCCTTCAGATACCTCTTTTAACGACCAATCGATAACATCCTTCGCAAATTGACATTTCACTACACTTCTTATCGTATCCTCCAGACCCTCTTTGTCCCGCATCTTTCCCTTTGGATTACACAGATGCTGCTGTAAGAGCTTTAACTGATGTTCTGCCTTTTCCAGAGACTGAGACATTCCCCTTAATTGCCCAACCTTTAATTTCTCGGAAATAAATACGACAACGGTTCTTTCCTGCCCCCAAATAACCCGTTTGTCATGGTACACCTGTATCTTACTGCCGTCAACGTCATATTCCCTGAAATTACACATGGCATCCCCTACCAACTGCTTGTGATGATACGGTGTAAGCGCTCCAACGTAATGCAATGCCAATCTCTCTACAATAGCCATATTGTCCATGGAATTGTTTCCACGATCAAAAACAATAGTGTGCTTTTTGCTGTCGAAACCTAATCCGGTCATCCTGTCTTTTATCGTCTCAAGAACCGCGCTGAACACCTTTGCATCCGCCATGTTCCCCTGATAGGTATGGTGAAACAACGGTATCATGTCGTTACGTGTAACGACCATCGCCAACCCGACCTGCCTGAGATCGTATCGCTTTTGTTTGTTTTTCCCCCGCCGGGCAATAGTGCATCGCAGATTAGTTGTGTCGATATACGTGAAAAAATTGGTTGTATCAAAAAACAGTGTGTCGCTTTGAAGGTTGTATGTTTTAAATGTCTTTTCAATTAATTCGCGCTCGATTTCTGCAATGGATTCTTCAGGAAGTGCATCCATCAAATCCCAGAAATGCTGACTGTCTATTTTACTCAAGCTGTGTCTGAGTAAGTATTCGGCAGTAGTCGTCTTTGCCCAATCCCACCATCCTCTTTTGCTGGTAGGCACACACACTCTCCCCACGGCACCCAACAAGAGGGTACTTCCGGCGGTCAGATTATTTCGAACAGGTTTTTTAGCACAATACTGCCGTGGCGACTTTATATATTTATTAATCACGGAAGGGACGTCCAGGGCATTGGCCACACTTAGCAATGCGGCTACCGCGCCATGTGAATAAGATTTGAGCCGTAATTTTTCGGTAAGACCTTGCAGTTGTTTTAATAAATCGTCTGCCTTGCCAAGATAGGCCAGGACGATGGGCCTGGGCTTGCCGTTAACGCGCCGCGATTCGACAATATACCAATATTTATAACCTCTGGAGTTTTTAGATTGAATGGTAGCCATGGCTATTAGTTGTTAGTGTATACGTAATAGATTAATACTCCGTGTATAATAGTATATACAGGCATATAATGCAATATAAATATAGTATTATTCAGTGTATACATAATTTTTTAGACAAAAAAAGTCGCAACCCGATACAAATCATTGGATTGCAACTTGATGTCTTTGTCTTACACCTTATTTCGTGATAAACTCACGCTAGGGAAACGAAAAAGATGTGTATAAACATAAGGTTATAATATCCTGTTTTCTCAAATTTAGTAACACTTTAGTTTTTTGAAAATTCCAATAATCGCATTGTAGGGGCGAAGCATTTACCGTAAATTGTCATAAATGCATTCAAACCCAAAGGTGGCAAATGCTTCGCATCTACTTTTTCAAAAAACTAAAGTGTTACCAAATTTACTTACTAATTTGTGGTTACCGTTTGTTTATCCGGTTAATAGAACATTACTTGTGATAAAAAACAGCCGCTTCAAGACATTTTTTTTTGCACAGAGAGTTTTTTGCCTTCAATGCATGAGACGAAATTCTTTGGGAGGAGAAAGACGGATTGCCTGTAGATTTTAACACTCAAGACAGGGTAGAAACCAGACCCATTACAATACCCGGCAGATATGTTATTGTGCTGGGAATTTGAATGTTTGTATTAATGTAAGGAAGTCTTCATGCTTGGCGTCAAAAAAATCGGGAGGTGCAAAATAGACGATGTCGCAAACAATGCCCTCTCCTTTTATAGTATAGGAGTCAAATTTAAATTTTCTGCTGTCGAGTTCCCCCAATAATAATGAATGCAGTGCGTCCTTGCCGTCAATGATTAACGGTTCTTTCAATACAATATCCTTGTTCCTTATGCCAATAAACAGTTGATGATTGAGCAGATCGGGTGTGAGTTTTTTATTGCCGGAAGGACTATAAAGCATGACAATTGCGGCAAGGTGCTCTTCATTCCATAGAATGATACCCTCCTTTTCATCCTGAAGGACTTGCCACCCTTCTCTCTGCGAAAGTATTGCATGTTGTCTATCAAAATGAAAAGGATGGTCTTTGTTGCTTAACGAGGCGCATCCGTAAAAACAAAGGGGAAAAAACAACATGAACCAGCAGAAGATGGGATATTTTACTACGGAATGATTCAACGCGTCCTCCTTTCACAGAGGGCAAAGAGTTAGTACCCTAAAAGGTATTTCTTCGCACTTTTGTCAAAATATTTAATGGTAAAATCCGAAATAAATTCAAAATTTTAATTCCACCCAAAGGCTAACTACGGGTTCGGTTTGCAAACCTGTGTAGAATGCGGATTAAGGCGCGGCTTTTTAGCGACGAATCCACCAATAAGAACCGCATACCATTAACAAAAAAATGTCCTTACATTTTAGCAGACAACCGCCACTTTTACTATTCATTTGTAAAGCGGTGAGGCGCTGTCACAATAAGTCTGTAAATAGTGTTGATACAACGGTATCGGAAGCGCTTGTTTATTTTCGTCAGCGTAACAATACTTGACTTACCATTGTTGTTTATTTAACATAGCAAACTATGATTTCAGTAGATGAAGCAAAGAAAATTATTATTGAAAATGTAAGCCCTTTAGCGCCCACAGAGGTGTACTTTGAGGACGCACGGGGTTTTTGTCTTGCCGAAGACGTAAGGTCCGACATCGACATGCCCCCCTTCAATCGTTCTGCCATGGACGGATACGCTGTGATTGCGGAAGATACGAAAACCGCGCCCGTCGTATTAAAAATCATTGAGAATATTGCGGCGGGAGATATGCCTGCAAAGAAGGTATCGCAGGGGTGTGTTTCTAAAATTATGACCGGCGCATCCGTTCCGGAAGGTGCGGATGCGGTAGTCAGGTTTGAGGATACGGACGATACCGGGGAAGAAGACCGGGTAAAAATATCGAAATCTGTTAAAACCGGAGCCAATATTTCCAACCGTGGCGAGGATATACAAATCGGGCAAATAGTTCTTCATGCAGGGATGCAGATTCGTCCACAGGAAATAGGGATACTCGCAACAGTGGGAAAGTCTGTTGTAAAAGTATATCCTGCCCCTGCCGTTGGCATCATTTCTACAGGGAATGAACTGGTAAACGTTGATGAAAAACCGTCTCCTGTACAAATAAGAAACAGCAACAGTTATTCCCTGGCAGCACAGGCAAGGCGAATGAATGCCGGGGTTGAAATACTGGGCATTGCCGGAGATAGGAAAGAAGACATTGTGGAGATAATGACGCGGGGGCTGCAGAAGGATGTCCTGATTCTTTCCGGCGGGGTTTCAATGGGAGAATATGATCTTGTCGGAGATGTTTTGAAAGAAGCAGGGGTGCGCATTTATTTTGAAAAGGTGGCGTTACGGCCGGGAAAACCCGTTATCTTCGGGAAAAAGGACAAAACATTGATTTTTGCACTGCCCGGGAACCCTGTTGCTTCACTGGTTACGTTCGAATTGTTTATCTATCCGGCGATACGGAAATTAATGGGTTTTTCTTCTTTGAGCAGAACAACGGTAGCGGCATTGTTGGAAACGGATATTTCCACGAAAAGAAGACGCCGCGAGTTTCGCCCTGCACGGTGTCAATGGAAAGAAAACACATGGTCTGTTTCTCCTGTTGAATGGCATGGTTCCGCTGACTTATTGGCAACGACAAAGGCGAATTGCCTTCTTATTATTCCTGAAGAAGCAGAAACACTTTCCAAAGGACAATTGATTGATATTATTCTTCTCGATAACCTGTGTTGAGAAATAAAGAAATTATTCAAATTACAGGCCTTTCCTTTTTAACCATCCTTTTTTTCTGCCTTTCCTTTCCTCCTGCAGATTTAGGGTATTTTGCCTGGTTTGCACTTGTACCGTGGTTTATCCTTATTATCCGGGGAAAGAAGCATGTCCTTCTTTCTTCATATCTTGTAGGGTTGCTCTTTTTTTTCACAGAGCTTTCATGGCTGCGGCATGTTACCTATGCGGCGTGGTTGTTATTAAGTCTTTATTGTGCGCTCTATTTCCTCTGCTTTGCTTTTTGCATTCGAAGGGCCGTTTTAAAACTAAAGTTACCCATCGTTTTTGTGGCCCCATGTGTGTGGATAGCTTTGGAATATATACGATCCTATCTCTTCTCTGGGTTTCCCTGGTTTTTCGCAGGCCACACTCAATACCGCTGTTTGCCGGTAATACAAATATGTGACATTACAGGAGTCTCCGGCGTATCGTTTATTATTATTATGGTGAATGCGTATATTGCGTGGTTAATCGCACATTGTTTTCTTAAAGAGAAGGGAAATGAAAAAAATGATGAAATAGCCCTTTGGGTTGGAAGAAAACACGAGTTTATTTATTTATCGTATATTTTACCGCCGCTATTTGTTATTGGGGCGTTATGGTATGGCGTGCATTGGCTTAAAGGTTATAAGCCGTATGACGGACCTGTTGTGTGTCTGGTGCAGGGGAATATCCCGCAGGACGTGAAAGCAGCGCCGTCGGAAGAGGAAGAAGTTGATACGTTAAGAAAATATTATGATTTATCTGTACGCGTTAAAGGGGAACCGGTAGATATTGTCGTCTGGCCGGAAACGATGGTGCCGGGGATACTTAATATCAACCCTGACCTTACGGGAAGAAAAATTGATTATCTGTCGCAGCTTACGGTAGTTCAACTGGCGCAGGAATTGAATGCAAACCTCCTCCTGGGCGGTATTTCACTGGTTCTTTCGGAAGATGATCAACGATATTTTAACAGCGTTTATTTTTATGGAATAAACGGAAAACTGCTGGACAGATACGACAAGATCCACCTGGTGCCTTTTGGTGAATTTACTCCGCTGAAAAAATATTTTCCTTTTTTAGCGAAACTAGTGCCTTATTCTGTTGGGTTGTCGCCCGGGAAAGCCCCCACCTTATTTCATCTTAAGACGTTGCAAAATCAAACCTTTCGTTTTGGAGCATCTATTTGCTATGAAGACACGGTTTCCGCCTTGCTAAGGAACCTGAAAAAGCAAGGAGTGGATTTTATATTTAACGTGACAAATGATGGATGGTTTCATGATAGCGCGGAATTGGAGCAACATCTTGCAATAATGGTATTTAGAGCAGTAGAAAATCGTACAGGCATGGCGCGTGCGGCAAATACGGGGATATCGGCATTTGTGAGTCCTGACGGGAATATATATAGTAAACTAACCGACTCCGAAGGGAGGCAAAAAGAGATAAGCGGCGTTCTGTTAAACCGGATTAAACTGGTTAAAAGCGATAATACTTATTATACGCTATACGGAGATTGGTTTCCCCTTGTTTGTTTAACAGTGACCGGGGGCATGGTTTTATCCTCTTTTTTTAAAAGACTTTACACTTGACATTCTGTAAATAATAAACGTATAATCCTGATTTAATTGTTAACTATTATATTTATTATACTTGCAGAAAATAAGCACTGCTGCGGGGGTACATTTCCAGAGAATAAAAATGCATCCGTTAGACTTTATTTTGGGCTTTGTTTCAACAGATATGGGGATTGATCTTGGTACTGCAAACACACTTGTTTGCATACCCGGTCATGGCATTGTATTGTCGGAACCCTCCGTGGTGGCGGTAAAGCCCGGTACAAACAAAGTTCTTTTGAACGGCAGGGCGGTAGGGATTGTCGCAAAATCTATGCTGGAAAAAGCGCCGAGCAGCATTTCCGTTATTCGTCCGCTTAAAAATGGCGTAATTGCGGATTTCGATATTACGGAAGCAATGCTGAAATACTTTATCACAAAGGTTCACAAGCGCAAATGGGGCGTACGGCCAAGGATATTGATTGCGATACCGTCCGGGATCACTGCGGTAGAAAAACGAGCGGTGGTGAATTCGGCGGAAAGGGCCGGAGCACGCGAAGTGTACCTTGTTTCAGAACCAAAGGCCGCCGCAATTGGAGTGGGACTTCCCGTCGGGGAACCGGAAGCAAGTATGGTTGTTGATATAGGGGGAGGCACAACAGAGGTTGCTGTGCTTTGCCTTGGCGATATATTTACTCACGAAAGCCTTAGAATTGCGGGAGACGAGCTGGATGAGGCGATTGTTCAGTATGTGAGGAAGACTTACAACCTTGACATAGGGCATCGAACGGCGGAACAAATAAAGATATTGATAGGGTCTGCCTACCCGCTGGAAGAAGAATTGAAAATGGAAGTTCGCGGAAGGGATGCAATTGCCGGGTTGCCAAGGGCCACGAATATTGGTTCCGAAGAGATCCGTGAGGCGTTAAAAGAACCCATTGATAAGATAGTGCATGCTGTGAAGGCCACCCTGGAAAAAACTGCCCCGGAACTTGCATCCGACTTACTAACCAATGGTTTAGTATTGGTAGGGGGTGGTGCTTTAATTAAAAGGCTGGATACACTGCTGGCGGAAGAAACCGGCCTGCCGGTGAGAGTCGCTGACGATCCCTTAACTGCTGTTGCAAAGGGTACAGGATACCTCCTTGAAAATCTGGATTTATTTAAAGCTGTTTTATATGATGAGGACCTCCAAACCTAATTTTAACGAGATCTTATCTCGTCCATTCACTATTACAACCCTCGTTCTTACCATTTCCTTACTACTATTATTCCTGCCTCTTAACGTTTCAAATGGAATAAAAATGGCATGTGTAATGCCAGTCAGGCCATTTCAGTGGGCGACGTGTTTATCCAGCAATACGGCAAGTGATTTTTTCCATAGAATTGCATATATTTGGGCGGAAGATGAGACAAATACGGAACGGGAAAATGAAGTTGCAGAGCTTAAAAATAAAATTATTGAATTGCAGGATACTAATTACAAATTACAAGATAAATTAAGCGCAGTTTCTGAATTTCATAAAGAACAAAAAAAAACAAAATCTCACATCATTCCGGCCGACATTATTGGATACGATACCTCCATTTTCAGAAGAAGCATCACTATTAACGTCGGCATAAAACATGGCGTTAAAGACAATAATGTTGTAGTGGCAAAAAATGCGCTAGTCGGGGTGATTTCTGTTGCAGGAGCCAGAACCAGTCAGGTTCGGTTGATTACCGATCCCGCATCACGTATTCCGGGAAGAATACTCCGGACAAGGGACCAGGTTATAATAGAAGGTAATGCATCTCCTTATTGTCAGTTAAAATATGTGCCGCGGTGGACGACGTTAAAAAAATCGGATAAAGTCGTAACTTCTGACGTAGGATCATTTTATATAGCATCCCTGCCAATTGCTACAGTGATAGCGAATGAGACGAAAGGCGGCGCTATTTTTCAAAGCGTAAAAGCATTGCCCCTGGTAAATATATCAAGGATTGAAAATGTTTTGGTAATAAAGGAGTAGGGGAGAAACATTTGATATAAACGGTTGCTGCTCGTTCCCCAGACGAAAGTGTTACAGTAAATTACAATTCCCCCGCATGGACAAGCCGGAAATACGAAACAAATTCTAATAACAAAGTATAAAATTCAAAACAAATCCAAAACATACAACAATATGAAGCATGAAATGCGAGATACGAAAGATGCATTTGTTTAGAATTTCAAATCATTTTGTCATTAGAATTTGTTTCGTATTTTTTATTTCCGGCTATGCCAGCTTAGAGTGAACGATGAACATTGCAGGGGAAAGCACCCTGCATCTTTCTGCAAGGATACGATTGAATATTTTTAAAACATTGCCATGCGCTGGATAACCTTTTTTTGCATACTACTATGTATTTCCCTTTTTCAATCAACATTGATGAATTGGATTAATATTGGCACTGCAACGCCCGATCTTTATTTTTCATTAGTGGTTTTTTATTCTTTTTTTATTGATGTGAAACGAAATGTGGTTACGAGCTGGTTTATTGGGATATCAAAAGATTTATTATCTGAAGGCACCTTGGGGGTTAATGCTATTTTTTTTGTTGCAGTCGGTTTTTTTATATGGTCAATAAGGGGAGTGTTATTTCGGGGACATTTAGTGACTAAAATATTGGTCACATTTATTTTTTCTCTTCTCTATAATGTACTCTATGCCTTACATACTGCAATATCCTGCCGGTCTGCAGACATTTCTTCAACGATATGGATGATCTTTATTTGTTCTTCGTACACGGCGGCCGTTACTCCATTTTTGTTTTATCTCTTTAATAAGCTGCAACCTGCCAAAAATTTCAGATCCACGGGAGAATAACCCATGTACTTTAACCGGAATAAACATATTTTAATACTATTTTTACTCTGTATTTTTTGTATTGCGGGAAGGCTTTTTTATTTGCAGATTATTGAAACCAGTAAATACAAGGGAATATCCAAAACACGCAGAATCAGAAGCTATCCGTTGGAGGCGGTTCGGGGAACCATTTTTGACCGGCAAGGAGATGTTTTGGCGATTGATCACCATGCCTTCGATATCTCGGTAAAATATAAGAAATTACTCTATAGTTCTATCGTATACGGTAACAATACTGTTCCACGGGTTGCGGAGTTAAAGGTGCACAAAGATACAGATAAATCATGCAAGGAATGTCATGCAGACATGGAGGCGTGGATGGATAATTTGTCCCGTGTATTAAATACTTCACGTGATAAATTATTGAGAGATTCCAAAAAGGCGGTTATGAAAGTAGAAAAGTTGAAAAAGAACATGGAGAAAAAATTCGGAAAGCCTGTCCTCATCAAAGAAGAGAACGGATATTATCCTGTCGTTTATGACGTACCGATAGAAAAGGCCATTCAGATTGAGGTTGAAAAGGATACATTCCCGGAAGTGCGTGTTACACCAAGGTCAAAGAGGGTATATCCGAAGCAGGAGATTGCTTCTCATGTACTCGGATATTTGGGAAAACTCACCGGTAAGGAATGGCAGGAATACAGTAAAAAATGGGATAATTTTGTTTTAGATTCCGGTCGTTCAGCAGATGAAAATCCCTTGTTGCTTTATGAAGGATACGCGAAAGACGACCTTATTGGCAGGGCGGGCGTTGAAGCGAAATATGAGGAAGAGTTGCGTGGTATGCGGGGAAAAAGGTTTGAAGAAATTATTTGCAAAAATACTCAAATAGAAAAAATTGTATTGGAAAGGCCGCCCGTTCCGGGTAATGATATTTATTTAACGATTGACAGCAAAATACAGGCGCATGCGGAAAAGGCATTGGGGAAAAACCGTGGCGTAATTATTGTTATGGAACCATGGACGGGAGAAGTAATCGCCATGGTAAATAATCCCCGGTTTAATCCCAACACATTGAATAAGGATTTTGCCCGTCTTAATAAGGATAGTGCAAAACCATTGCTTGACAGGGCGATACAGGGCGCTTTGCCTCCGGGTTCTATTTTTAAAGCAATTACCGCAATAACGGCAATGAATGAAAACAATATACATGCGCATACTGGTTATGAGTGCAATGGCTATACTAATTATAAAAATATCATTTTCCGGTGCTGGCAGAAAAGCGGGCATGGGTTGATAACCATAGAAGATGCCCTTCCCTTTTCGTGCAATGTCTTCTTTTTTGAAACGGCCAAAAGACTCGAGAAAAAATTATTGTACGACGGGGCAAAAAAATTTGGCATAGGCGAGGAAACGGGCATAGATCTTCTGTTCGAAAAAGCTGGAAACCTCCCGGAGATTCAGACAACGGCGACTGCCATGAATTTTTCAATAGGTCAGGGAGCACTGTTAACCACGCCCCTCCAGATGGTTCGGGCGTATGCTGCTATTGCGAATGGCGGTACACTTGTACAGCCGCATGTAATGCTGAAAATAACAAACAAAAATGGGGAAACCGTGAAAACTTTCACTCATAGCAAGGAGAAAAAAATCAATATTCGTCCTGAAATTTTAAACGTTATACGTGAATCCCTCCACGATGTTGTCCTCCGCGGTACGGCGCAAAATAAAGGTTTGGAGGTTTACAAGGCAGCAGGCAAAACCGGGACGGCAGAAACGGGCCGTCCAGGTGATAATCATGCATGGTTTGCCGGCTATGCACCGCACGATAAGCCTCAATACGTTTTTCTCGTACTGGTAGAACATACCTCTGAACATGGCGGTGCAATTGCAGTTCCCATTGCAAAGGAGTTATTATCTTTTTTATATCCGGAATTGGCGCAATCGTCTTAAGGATGAAAAGGTGAAAAACAGAACTATTTTTAAAGAGTGTTAAAGCAAGATGATTGGTGATATCAGGACAAAAAATTTTGATTGGATTATTTTCCCGGTAATATGCATTCTGCTGATAATTGGGGTGTTTTTTATTTTAAGCGCATCAAATGAAAAATTTGTAATGAAGCAATTTGTATGGATTGGGATGGGATTTATATTTTTTTTCATTCTTCTTTCTTTTGATTATTTATTGTTTGCGTATTATTCCTACATCATTTATGTCTGCGTACTTTGTCTTCTGGTTTTGTTGTTGATTCTTGGAGATTCTGTAAAAGGAACACGCCGATGGTTTTCGATAGGTTCCTTTTCGATACAACCGGCGGAGTTTATGAAAATAACCTTAATTCTTGCGCTTGCGAGATTTCTAAGGTATAAAAAATACGGGCTCGGGTTGTGTGATGTCGGGATTGCAATTCTTTTAACTATAATTCCCATGGCCCTTATCATAAAACAACCTGATTTAGGTACAGCACTTATATTGGTTCCGGTATTAATCGCCATGTTGTATGTTGCCGGGATTCGTATTTTTTACCTCATATCAATGTTTTGTATGTCGCTTGCCGTCTCTCCACTTCTTTGGTTTTTTGTGATGCACCCCTATCAGAAGATGAGGATTCTTGGCGTTCTTTGGCCTGAAAAGACGTCAGATTGGGGCGCAGGGTATCATCGGCTTCAATCCCTTATTGCTGTCGGTTCAGGGGGGTTGCTGGGAGCAGGATGGGGAAATGGCTCTCAAAACAGACTGAAATTTCTCCCCGAAAGGCATACGGATTTTATTTTTGCCGTTATTGCTGAAGAGTGGGGGTTTTTGAGGGCGTGTTTTATTTTATTTCTTTATGTGGTTTTTTTTATGTGCGGGCTCGGCATTGCCAGGAATACCAGGGAGCCATTCGGGCGCCTTGTTGTTGTTGGAGTGTTCACCATGTTTGCGACACAGGTTGTCGTTAATATCGCGATGAATTTAGGGATAGCTCCGATTGTTGGGATGACACTGCCGTTTATTAGCTATGGAGGATCTTCAATGCTTGCCTCTTTTATTGCCCTCTCTATTGTGTTTAATGTAAAAAGCCGTTCAAAGATCGATCTTGCCTCTGAATAATTAAGGACACGTATGAATTCTCTTAGAAAATATATCGTAGAAAACATATTGCCAAAGGTAGAAATGCCCGGACAATATATTGGAAAAGAATGCAATGTTATTGTAAAAAACCATTCCGATGTTGCTGTGAAGATAGCCCTGGCGTTCCCGGATACCTACAGCATTGGAATGTCCCATGCGGGGATGCAAATCCTGTATGGATTGCTAAACGACCGCAAAGATACTGTCTGTGAAAGGGCATTTGCACCGTTGACCGACATGGAGGCTCTTTTAAGAGCACATAAGAAACCTTTATTTTCGTTGGAAACATATACGCCGTTACATGAGTTTGATATTTTGGGATTTTCTGTTCAGTACGAGTTGTCATATACGAATATTCTCAATATGCTGGATCTATCGAACATTCCTGTTTTATCCACTGCTCGCGGAGAAGAAGACCCCCTTGTTATAGCGGGTGGCGCAATAGCGATTTCGCCGGAACCATTAGCGGAGTTTATTGATGTTTTTCTTGTTGGCGATGGAGAGGAAAGTTTACCGCAATTTGTTGAATTATTTAAAGAAATGAAACAACAAAAACTTTCCCGGCAGGAAAAACTTTTTCTTATTAGCACAAAAATGAGAAATGCATATGTGCCTTCACAATACGATGTATTTTATAATAGTGACAATACAATAAAAGAAATACGCCCCAAAATCCCCGGCGTACCGTCCTCTGTCCGATCTGCCGCAATTGAGGATTTAAACGCAGCATACCACCCAACGAAACCGGTTATTCCTTTTGTAAAAATAATTCACGACCGTATTAGTATTGAGATCATGCGAGGGTGTACACAGGGTTGCAGGTTTTGCCAGGCGGGGATGAGCAAGCGTCCGACCCGCCCGCGGACGGTTGAGAACATCCTGCGGTTGGCGGAAGAATCTTATGCGAATACAGGGTATAATGAAATATCATTAATGTCCCTTTCGGTGAGCGATTATCCGCATTTAGAGCAACTGATGGGTAAAATGAATCATGTTTTTGCACCAAGGCATGTAAACATTGCGTTTCCTTCTCTCAGGGTGAATGAACAGCTTGCTTTATTGCCTTCCATGTTGAATACGGTACGAAAATCAGGGTTAACGATAGCGTTGGAAGCGGCGAAACCTTCTCTCAGGAGAGTAATAAACAAAAACATTACGAATGAGGATTTTTTCAGAGGCATTGAAGAGGCGTTCAGGCAGGGATGGAATGCGGTAAAGCTGTATTTCATGATAGGTCTTCCCACAGAAACAGATGATGACATTGAGGCAATTGCAGCATTGGCTTATGACGTTTCTGATGTAATGAAAAAGGTGAGAGGCCATTATGGCCAAGTGAATATAAGCATTGCCCCTTTTATCCCGAAGGCCCATACTCCCTACCAGTGGCAGCCGATGGTTTCCATGGATAGGATTAAGGAAATAAGAGAAAGACTCTACCAGAGAATAAAAAGGAAAAACATTCGCATAAAATTTCATAAGGCGGAGCGTAGTATTCTGGAAGGAATCTTTGCCCGTGGAGACAGAAGACTCGGGAAGGTTATTTATACTGCGTGGATGCATGGGTGTAAGTTTGATGCATGGGAAGAGCATTTTCAATTTGAAAAGTGGATGGATGTGTTTCATAGGGCAGGAATAGATTGGCATTTTTACATCCATCGTACCAGAGAAACGGATGAAATCTTGCCGTGGGAACACATAAATTGTGGGGTAGTGAGGCCGTTTCTCCTGCAGGAGTCGGAACGATCATCACGAAAAGAAATAACGCAGGATTGCAGGCTGGACAGGTGCCCTGAATGTGGAAGCTGTACCAGGTCGCAACATTTTTTACCCTACGCTGGCAAAGCCAGTGTTCAGCAAGCATGAAAATAGTCCTCAGTCCTCAGTCCTCAATCTGCAATTTGCAATTTGCCGTCGCCGATCTGATACCGATAAGGTACTACTGGGAGTTTTTCTGCAAAAGAATCTTTTAAAAAACATTTGAATATGCCATACACTTTAATAGAATTAAGCTCTTATCGTGCATAGAGTAAAAATACACATTTGGATACTATATGAATAAGCATAAATCGGTGGTAATAATTCCTGCAAGATATGATTCTTCACGATTACAGGGGAAATTGATTTTACAGGAAGTAAAAGATATTACGGGGAGGTATATAATAGAGCATGTGTATCAAAATGTGAAATCCGCCAGGGGTATTGAAAAGGTAATTGTTGCAACGGACAGCAGGCAGATTTTTGATATCGTAAAGGGTTTTGGGGGTGTGGCAGAAATGACTTCAGGGGAGTATCATTCCGGCACAGATAGGATCTCTGAAATTGCTGAAAGGATAGATGCGGATTTTATCGTAAACGTGCAGGGAGATGAGCCGGAAATGAACGGTGCAATGGTCGATTTAGTTATTGATGTGCTGGAGAAAGATGATAACGCGGTAATGTCAACCCTTGCAAACAGAATAGAAAATGCGGAGGCATTAAGAGATCCAAACTGTGTAAAGGTGGTATTGGATAATAACGGATATGCACTCTACTTTTCCCGTTCTCAAATACCATATGTGCGGGATAATGATGAACAAGGAAATGGCAGAGAATTTTTAAGACACCTTGGAATATATGGATATCGCAGGGACTTTTTGCTGAAGTACCGTAATTTATTGCCATCGAAATTAGAGATGGCGGAAAAACTTGAACAACTTAGGGCGCTTTCAAATGGATATAAAATAAAAGTGGCAATTACTGAGTATGTATCGTGTGGTATAAATACTAAAAATGATTTGATGGAATTTATAGAAAGACATAAAAATGACTAAACATATTTTTGTTACGGGCGGAGTAGTATCGTCACTCGGGAAGGGCTTAAATTCTGCTTCTATAGGGATGTTACTGGAGAGCAGAGGATTAAAGGTGCGATTGCAGAAATTTGATCCGTATGTCAACGTTGATCCGGGAACGATGAGCCCGTATGAACATGGAGAAGTATATGTAACTGAAGATGGCGCGGAAACGGATCTGGACCTCGGGCATTATGAAAGATTTACCAATGCAGAAACAAACAAATACTGTAACTTTACTACAGGGTCTATTTACTATTCCGTTATTATGAAGGAGCGGAATGGCGAATATTTGGGAAAGACGGTGCAGGTCATCCCTCATATTACGAATGAGGTTATAGAATGCATTAAAAAGCTGGATGGACCGGACACTGATGTGGTAATTTCTGAGATTGGCGGCATTGTGGGCGATATCGAAAGCCAGTTGTTTCTTGAAGCAATCAGACAATTCGGGCAAACGATAGGCAGGGGAAACGTACTCTACATTCATTTAACACTTGTGCCATATTTAAGTGCGGCAGACGAAATAAAGACAAAACCTACACAACACAGTGTTGGTATGTTACGGCAGGCTGGTGTGCAGCCGGATATTATTATATGCAGGACAGAGAAACATTTGAGCGAAGAGATAAAAGAAAAGATATCGCTTTTTTGTAATGTTGATAAAAACGCAATTATAGAGGAGAAGGATGTAAAACCATATTTGTATGAAATACCTCTTATACTTATGGAACAGGGGCTGGACAAGTTGATCATACAAAAACTCCAACTGAAAACAAATAATGGGAATATAGATAAGTGGTTATCAATATTAGAGATACTGAGAAATCCGAAGTATACGACAGAAATAGCTATTGTTGGAAAATATATAGGGCATCAATCGGCGTATGAATCTATTTATGAGTCGTTAATACACGGCGGAATAGAAAACAATGCACGAGTAAAAGAACGCAGAATTGAATCTGAGGATGTAGAAAGGTTCGGGGCAGAAGCATGCTTAAAAGGGGTAAATGGAATATTGGCGCCCGGTGGATTTGGTGCGAGGGGTGTTGAGGGAAAAGTAATGGCAATTCAATACGCGAGGGAAAACAACATCCCCTTTTTTGGCATTTGCCTCGGAATGCAGTGCGCCTCTATAGAGTTTGCAAGAAATGTCTGTAATCTTGCCGGCGCAAACAGCACCGAATTTGATCCTGCTACCCCGCATCCCGTAATAAGCCTACTCGAAGAACAGCAAAATATAACAAAAAAAGGCGGAACAATGCGATTAGGGGCTCAAGCCTGTTTTGTTGAAGAAGGTACAAAGGCGTATGAAGCATATAAAAAGGCCATGGTTTCCGAAAGGCATCGACATCGATATGAATTCAATGATGCGTATAAAGAGAGATTTTTAGCAAATGGAATGAGATTTAGTGGACATTCACAGGAAGACCGGCTGGTCGAGATCATGGAAATTATAAATCATCCGTGGTTTGTCTGTGTGCAGTTTCATCCGGAATTTAAATCAAAGCCAACAAAAGCACACCCATTGTTTAGAGAATTTATACGGGCAACGTTAAAAAAATGAATTTGCGGGGAAAGTGAATATCTATTTTAAAGACTAATCCCGCTTTTATTGGCAATCCGCTCGAACTCTTCATTGTTGTTAAAGGCAATAGTTATTTGCCCCCTACCATGTCGTTCGCGTATCTTTACTTTTGCCCCAAAATGCTTTCGAAAGCGATCCTCAATGTCGGCAATATGCGGCGTGGGTAATTTTCTCTCGGGTCGTTTCTCTGGCTTGCGAAGATTTTTTTCTCCGGCAACCATGGATTCAACATCCCTTACGGAGAGACCTTCCTTAATGATGATGGTGCAGTATTTTATCTGCATTTCTTTTTCATGAAGAGAAAGCAACGCCCGGGCATGCCCCATGGAGATTGTTCCACGTGAAACATGTCCCTGGATTTCATCGGGAAGTTCGAGAAGCCGGAGATAATTTGCTACTGAACTGCGGTCTTTTCCCATTGCATGGGCGACTTGTTCCTGCGTGAATCCGAATTTTTTTACCAACTCACGGAACCCAAGGGCCTTTTCGATCGGATTAAGGTCTTCTCTTTGGATGTTTTCTATTAAAGCGATTTCGAGGAGGCTTTCATCATCAGTCTTGCGTACAATTGCGGGTACTTTTTTCATGCCGAGTTCCTTTGCCGCCCTCCAACGCCGTTCCCCTGCAATAAGCATATAGCCGTGGGCAGTGGGTGTCACGATGATAGGCTGCAAAATACCGTGTTTTTTGATAGATGCCATAAGATCATGCATTTCTGCTTCCTTAAAAAGGTTGCGGGGTTGCATGCTATTCGGTTTTATGTCGTTGGGATTCAATTGTATGATTACGCCCTCTTCCTGTTGGGATTCTATACCAATGACGCCTCCCAGGAGAGATTGCAGCCCTTTGCTAAGTCCTTCGTTTTTGGCCATGGGTTTCGTCCTTTTTTTTGAATGTTTTTCCATTGAAATATTTTTCTGTAGGTGTTGGGATCCGGCCGATTGTCCGTCCTGAAATGTTTCACGTGAAACATTTTTAATAGAGTCTATGGGTTTTCTGGTTAAATTCAAGGGTTTTTTATGAATGGCGCTCTGTTTTGTCTCGCAATTAATACATCAAGGGATGTTTTTCGGCAGCCCTTATTTTATGTAATTACCGGCGTTGGCATGTTTTTAACGTTTTTGTCCCTTTTTTTTACTCTGTTTGCCTTTGGTGAAGAGATCCGGCTGATGAAAGACATGGGCATTTCTACCATTACGGTGTGTTGTCTCGTATTGGTTTCCATGTCTGCGGCAAATGCTCTATCAAAAGAGAGAGAAAGTGGCACTATTTTGACGCTGTTGGCAAAACCAGTGCGTAGTCGTGATGTTGTCCTCGGAAAGTTTTTTGGTATATTGATAGTGGCGACCGTGGAATATTTAATATTAGGGGCTTTTTTAGTTGCTTCCCTGTCTTTGAAAAATCTGATAGATCTTGGCGTGGCACTTTTCCCCTCCATTATACACTTCGTGAGCACTACCTTTCTCCCGCTTTTCTATACATTTTTACAGATAGAAATAATGTGTGCAATAGCAATCGCGGGGTCTGTTTATTTGTCAGTGTCGGCTAATTTGAGTTGTTGTGTGTTTGTCTATATTGTTGGAAACCTGCTAGGTCTTGTTCAAAACCTTTTCAATGCGAATGAGCGCCATTTCTTGTGGCTGTTTGCATTTTTGTACACAATTTTCCCGAATCTGGAAGGGGTGAGTGCTATAAGCATGGGTTATCCTTCGGAAGGGATTGACGTTCGTTATATTTTGCTTATGGTCGTTTATGCCATTGCGTATACAACGCTTATTATTCACATAGCATTTGAAATGTTTGAAAGAAAAGAATGTTGCTGATCTGCATGAAATGATGCATCTTTAACAAGAAAGAAATGTGCCGCTGCCGAAATTTTTCTCCCTCGTAGAGTTGGTGACACGTACAAGCAGGCTTTGTCCGTGTCACCCTTATTATTCATTTTTCTAAAACTTTTTTAGAGTTGTACCAAAAATGCCGCATCAATGTGGTTTAGTTGTTTAATTTCATTTAGACAATCTTGCGGCGGCACCGCATCTATATTTAGAATACTGATGGTGTTTCCCCCTACTTCTTTCCTGCCGAAGGTCATATGTGCGATGTTTATGTTTTTGTTGCCAAGAAGAGAGCCGACCTGTCCAATGAAACCCGGCTTATCCCTGCCAAACAGAACGAGTATCTGTTCATTGAGAATGGCCTCAACTCCATAACCATTAATGTCTACCAGCCTTGGTTCGTTTTTGCCAAATACGGTTCCGGAAATACAGGTTTCTCCGTTTGAAGTAGTAATTTTTGCGGCAACAAGACTGCTAAAATCACAGGCATTGCTGCTGGTCGTGACATTTACCTTGATGCCACGTTCTGCGAGCAAGGTCGGAGCGCTTACAAGATTTACGCCTTCTTCAAGGCTCGGCTTGAGCAACCCTACTATAAGGCTATCGGTAACGATTCGAATATTTTTATGAGAAATCTCTCCCGTATAAACAATATCTAATGTCTGAATGCCCGCATTATTTATTTGTGTTAAAAAAGATCCCATTTTTTCTGCAAGGGCAAGATAGGACTTCAGGCTGGCATACTCTTCCGGACTATAGGGAGAAAGGTTCACGGCGTTTTTATATCCTTTTCCGGTAAGGGCTGCGGCCATCTGTTCCGCTGCCTCAATCGCAACCGCATATTGCGCTTCTTCGGTGGATGCTCCTAAATGTGGCGTCGCAATGACCTCTTCCAGTTGTAGTAACTTATTATCCTTTGGAGGTTCTTCTTCAAATACGTCCAGGGCCGCGCCGGCAACCTGTCCTGTTTTAATGGCGTTATAAAGATCTTCTTCGCAAATAACGCCGCCTCTTGCGCAATTTATTATTTGGACGCCTTTCTTCATGAGTGAAAATTCTTTGCTTGTTATAAGGTTCTTCGTTTCTTTGTTAAGCGTAACGTGAATCGTGATATAGTCTGCCTGTGCCAAAAGATCTCTAAGGTTTTTTACAATATGTATGTTATACTGTGATGAAATTTCAGTGGTTATAAAAGGATCATAGCCAATTACTTTCATCTCTAAGGCAGCCGCCCGTTTTGCCACTTGTCTGCCCACCCTGCCTAGTCCTATGATGCCAAATGTTTTTCCGGTGAGCTGCTGACCTGTAAATTTCTTTTTCTCCCACTTCCCTTCCTTCACCGACGCACATGCCTGGGGAACGAAACGCGAGAGAGAACAAAGCAAGGCAATGGTATGTTCTGCCGTTGAAATGATATTGCCTGCGGGGGTATTCATGACGACAATGCCTTTTTTTGTAGCGGCAGGAACATCTATATTGTCGACGCCCACGCCCGCACGGCAAATGGCTTTCAGCTTTTCACTTTTTTCGAGCACAGGAGCGGTGAGTTTTGTATTGCTTCTCACGATAACGCCATCGCACATTTTTATAACAGCATCTAATTCAGGCGGTTTTAAACCGGTTTTCTTTAAAACTTCAACCCCGGCATTTTGTAGTATTTCGTTACATACGTCAGGAAGATCGTCTGCGATTAAGACTAACATGACACTGCCTTTCCAAAAAAATAACAATGTTTTTGCGAATATGTAAATATAAGACGTTACGTTGTGTTTTATCAGGGCAAATGCAATAATAACGGGAATATGATAACCTTTTAATCCTATGAAATCAAATTTAAACTTTCATGCATAGAAAAATGCAATAGTTTAAAAATAAGACCCGCATTCGCACCATTTAGTAGTAAAGGGGATAATATTTGCGGTAAGACGGGGTTTTTGTTAAACTCTACACGGTGTTTTTATTCAGAAATCAATTCAAGTTGGAGTACGATTCATGAAGCACTGGGTTTATATTGCTGTTTTGCTGGTATTTATATATTTACCTGTGGTTTTATTTGTGCAAAAAAGTGCTATAGGACAAACAAGCGGACAGGAAGTTTTTGATAAGCTGACGGATTTTCAAAAATCACTGAGGGACTGGATGCGCAATATTGATAACCTTAGCGCACAGTTCTCTGAACTGAATAAAGACGTAAAGGAGACCATCGCTCCCCTGAAAGAATCCAGCAAAATCATAAAAGATCTTGAAGGAAAAATGAATAAAATTGTTTCAAGACTGGAAAAGGTGGAACAAGTGACCTCTATTGAAGATGTGAAAAATACACTTGATTCTTTTGGCAAAACATTTGATGTCTTTAAAAAACTGTTTTCTGATTTAAAGAAAAGAGTTGAAGACCAGGAGGTGAAAACAACTGTTCTTGAAAAAAAATATCAAGAAGCCGAAACACCATTAGCCCCTTTTAAAAAGGCGCTTGAAGACATAAATAAACTGGTTACCGATAAATTTGCAGAGCAGGAAAAAATCCTTGCCGCCGCAGAGGTAAATATAAAAACACGTACAGAGGCGCTGGATCAACAAATAAAAATTTTTGAAGAGTTTGACCGAAGGGTGAAAAATTTGGAGAGACGGGGAGTTGTTTCTTCTGGTACTGCTACGGCGGCGGTCGTGGTGGCATCTCCGGAAGTCAAGGTGACGCCGGTGGCTGAAGCCGTAGGTACGGAAACGGTTGTGGCCGCAAAGGAAGAACCGGTTGCGCGCGAGCCGTCTCCCGAAGAAGAAGGTTTTAATGAGGCAGGAGAGGGGTTTTATGTGAGGAATGTAAAACTGCTTCCTTTTGGATCTTCCGCACAAATCGAGGGGGAGATAAAAAATTTGTCCGGAAAAGATCAAAGTATTGCTAATTTTGAAATAAAGGTATACGACAAAAAGGATTTGGTTTTGTTCATGCAGGATTTTTCAATAAGATCTTTTAAGAATGAAGCTATCAGAAAGTTTAACGAAATTATTACCGGTTATTCGCCGGTAGATATTGCAAGGTACGAGGTGTTGGCGAAGAGGAGATACTGATATGTGGATTGTCAAAAGATGGATTGTTTTGTTCGCTTTTGTTATGGTATTTTTTTTAAAAGGATTACTTGCTGCGGAAGAAGGCGAACAGTATCCGGGTATGGTTTATGTCCCTGCGGGTGAGTTCTATATGGGGGAAGATAAATATTACGATTGGACGTTTATGTTGGCATTTAACATATATGATGGGCCGGAGCATATTGTGTATCTGGACAGCTATTACATTGATAAATATGAGGTAACAAACGAACAGTATGCAAAATTTATAGAAGAAACAGGGCATCGTATTCCGTACTGCTGGTTTGATGAAAGGTTTAATACTCCGGACAAGCCTGTTGTTGGCGTCAGATGGGAGGATGCGGTTGCTTACGCAGAGTGGGCCGGCAAACGTTTGCCTACAGAGGCAGAGTGGGAAAAAGCAGCGCGTGGCAGTGACAGGCGTTTGTGGCCTTGGGGGAATGAGATATTTGATGCGGAAAGATGCAATGTTTGGGAAACAAAGAAAATGCAGACATCTCCTGTCGGAAGTTATAAACAGGGCAAAAGCCCCTACGGTTGCTATGATATGTCGGGTAATGTCTGGGAATGGTGTACTGATTGGTATGATCAAAATTACTATTATTCTTTTCCTCGTGAAAACCCAAAGGGTCCGGAATCTGGGCAACAAAAAGTTATTCGTGGAGGTAGCTGGCATTATTTCGGACACTTCGCCCGATGTGCAGCAAGGTATCGTGTCCTTCCCCATGCAGAAACACCACAGATTGGTTTTCGCTGCGCAAAATCCGTAGAGTAATTACAAAAACTTGAACTATTATATAGTAGATCGCAAAGCGTAACGGTTCACAGTATTTAAGTTATTGCTAAATTGGTACTTAATAAATTATAAATTTATTACAAAAAAATTTGAATTGCTAAAGTACTTATTTTCAGCGTATTAAATAATAGTGGGAAAATACCCGCAAAAAATTTGTATTAATCATACTTATACGATAAAAGTAAATGCATTACGCATATATTTATTATCAAACAAATAAGGTTTTTCGAAAAATTTATACACCCTCGGCTTTTATAGGGGAGATTAGAAATCCCCTCTATCAAGAGGAGATTTAGGAGTTGTTTGATAGTATGCTTAGTCAAATAAATCTATTTTTCAGAAAGTCATTTTATCGCCAAATTTCTAAAATCAGATTTGATTGGCTATATTAAGCTAATTTCCAAACTTTAGAGTCGCATTTTCTCTACTTTTTTCAAAGTCTTTCAACCATTGCTCACTCTTTGGGTCTAACTTGCCCACACCTTCTTTTGTCATTTTCAACAGTTGCTTTATTTCTTCAAATGTTGTCGTGTCTACTTGAATTTTGCCCCTTTCATCTGAAACTCCAAGCCGTGTTGCCATCTCATCAACATTTAGCAAATTCAGATCCATGGTAGAAACATTTATATCTGCAAGATTGAAATTTCTTGCTGCCTCCATTGCAACTATAATGTCACCGCCAAATCCTTTAATGGCCTCTCGTCTCAATTTTTCCCCTTCAGCCCTAGCCAATTTAATCAACAATTCCCCCTCCGCTTTTCGCTGCTGTTTGTATTTGTCCCCCTCTGCCCTTTTTTCAATAAGATATTTGTCCGCCTCTGCAAGATATTCAATTACCATTTTTGTAGTCTCAGCATCCAAAACGGTAACCTCTCGTTCTTTATCGGCGGAGATTTTCTGTGCTACGGCTTCCGTGTCAGCCTCGATTGTTTGAGTAATACCTCTTTGTTCCGCGGCCAATGCTTTTGACTGATTCAATACGTAGTCTAATTCCGCAACCTTGATATTCTTAATTTTGCGGTCTAGCTGCTGGTCAAACCGGAATTCTAAAATCAAAACATCTATAATTTCTATGTATCGTGACTCTAAGCGCTCCCTGAGTCTTGTTCTGCATTCTTCCGCTCTTTTGCGTTTTTCTTCAGGGTTGTATAAATCTCTTTCCACCATTTTTCCAAAGACACTACGTGCAACGTCTCTTGTTTCATTCTCGACGATTATCTTGTACCTCTCCCCGACACCAAGATCTTGTCGGAGTTTCCAGGCAGAACCTCTTTTTATTTGGTATTTAATAACCAAATCAACCTCCACATCGTAGTCATCTGCGGTTCTTATCGCAACGTGCTTTCTCTCATCGTGCCCTAATCCCGAATTTTCCTTTGCCATTTCCAGTGTTTGCACTGTGATATCATAGAGGTCCCACTGGTCTATTGTCGAAATCGCCCTGTGCCAGCCAGGTCCATAATCCTTTTGCACAATACCCCTGCTTACACCCCAAACACGGGTTCTCACTCCCACCTGATCAGCGCCAACCTTTATGACGAAGAATTTAATACTGACGATAGAGATCGCAATAACCGCAAGTACCGCAATAGGAATGATATATTTTGCCGTCAATTTTCCCAGGTGCATTTTTGCCTCTACATTCTAAAAATGAGTCGTTAAATTATGATATCAATACGCAGTAAAAAGTGTCTATTGACCGTTACAGCGGCCATTAATCTGATTTTTGAGGACCTGGTTGCATCGGGCTAACCATCGGCGCGTCTGGAGGTTCCGGGCGTGAGTAATCAATCTTGGGAGCGTCTTCGATATACTTGAAACGTTGTATCGATTGCGGTACTTCGATCCCGCTTCTGACAATCGGAACACCGCGTACAATGGCATTTTTCAGACGTTTTGCATATTCAAGTCTGACCAGATTGCGGCTTCCGTTTCCTTCAAAAGCGTCCCTTAACGCGGCAAGTCCTTCGGCCTCTGACTTCACCGTTACAAGTACGGCATGCGCTTCCTGTGACAAGCGCTCAAAATCGGCTTCTGCCTCAAATGTTGCTTTTATTAAATAAGCTTCCGCCTCTTGTTTCTTGGCCTCTGCAGTACCTCTTGCATCCATGATTCTTTTATCACAATCACCCCTGAATCTGGCCACACGCACCTCTTTCTTTTTTGTCTCTTCGACGATTACCCTCCTCTGGTTTTCCATTGCCGCCTTTGCCCTGGTTTTTTGTTCTTCCACTTCTTTGTCAGCCAATCGTCTCTCTTGTATTTTTTCGGCGTATTCTCTATAGTAGCGATAATCTGTGAGGTTTATCGAAGTAAGAAAAAAACCATGCGGCTCTAAAAAAGTATTAATTTCGAGTCGTGCTTTGTCTGCTTTTGCATCGCGTTTTGAAGCGCTTGGGAATTCATCTATACCTAGCTCTCCGTAACAGTAATAACAAATGGTGCGTGCATAATCATAAACCCATTTTTGTTTGTAAACATCGCCAATGCCGGTGTTTTGAATTATGTGTGAAGCGTACTCCGGATTCAGGATATATTGTATCTGTAAATCCAACACAACTTCACCACCGTCAATAGTTTTTATTATAAGAGGGTTTCCCTGTGGTTGCTTTTCATTGATCTCAGCGGCCGTCATCTTCAATACCAGCTCACGCTTGTCTAATATATAAATATCCTGAATAAAAGGGTAATAAACAATCGCACCTGCACGATTAATTTGCTTTATGCTGCCAGTTAAATTGTTTACGATTACGGCTACTTCGTCTGGCGCAAGTTCTTTCCAGCTTAGCTCTTTGCCGCCGTAAATACCTCCAGCGATAAAAGCCAGAACAAGTACCGATACAAAAGTCTTCCTGTAGAGGTGGAATTTTTTACTTTTTGGTTTGAAGTCTTTGTCCATAGTAAAGAGTACCTTTTTAACGAAAAGCTATTTAATTTATTGTTGTTAAGCTATTTAAGCGAATGTTGCATTGATTTGCTGCAAAGTGTATAATTATAAGGGCAGGTCTTTGGGAGTCAACAAAAAATTTAAAAAAAAGGACTTTCTGAAAAGCGCGTTAAGTGGTTCTTTGGTTAAGAGTAAAATCGTAATTCGGAAAGTGTATTTCACTTTGCAACGGCTTATTTAGGTTTGAAAAGACCATCTCCGCTTGTACAAGTATTCAATAAATTGCTTTGTAGTGATGGGCATGTTGCCCTATCGCCTGTCTCTTTAATATTACAGTGTATTATAAAGGCGTTTTTCGTAAAATGTAACATTTGGCTTGCGATTTGTGACGTATAATGAATCTTTGGATTTTTGATGTACTGACAAATTCTGGCGTCCCGATTGAACTAAGCAAATTAAGAGGCTGTCATCCAAAAACGGGTCGAACGTTAAAGGGGTTATGTTCGGATATGTGGCTTCAAATGTTCTCTCTTGCTTGCTATATACAAGTCGTTTGATTTTGATGTGAGGTATTCCCTTTTTATTATAAGCATTAAAGTATTTGTGGTAAGAAATGGTCTGCGCTTGTTATTGTAATCGGTAAGATTGAGGTATCTTATGTGTCCTTTACTTCACCAGAAATAGCAACCGGAGGGGATGTGTAATGCTTTATTACTGCCAAATGTAATTGCAGTTTCATGAATGGTCCGCCAGTATTCAGGTGCGATATGTATACTATGTGCAAAAAATTGTTTGACAATTTGAGAATTGAGGCTACAATGGTTTCCGTCAAGGTTATCTTTATCGCTTAGCCATGTAGCTGTTTGTTCGGCTAAATTTTTTAGAGAGTATAACAAATCTAGGAGGAGGAGAAAGGAGGCGTTATATTATAAGGTTACGTTAACATACGGGTTTTAAATTTTGTTTGTGTATTTAGTTGTGATTCTGTTTTAGTTTGAGGTCTGTTTATTAATGATTGGGAGGTGTATATGAGAAATAAATTTTTGAAGACGTGTTTTAGTGGCGTAGCTGCTGCTGTCTTCTGTTTTGCGGCTGCTCCCTTTGCGCATGGGGCTGGTTCTTCCTCGCTGGAAGACATGGAAAGAGAATTGAATGCCTTGAGGGCCTCTGTTTCTAACTTGACGGAACAAATAGAAACAGTAAGGGGTGGCCAAGCTGTTTCGTCTGCTCCTTTGGGCGAAAGCGAAAAAGGAGAATTAGAGGCGTTAAGGAGCGAAGTAAACTTCTTAAAAGGAGAGTTTCAGACCGCAGCACAGGCAGAAGAGCTAAAAGCGGAGGATATTGCAGGAAATGTTTATTCAGAATTTGCAAAGAAGGTAACACTGGGTGGGTCGATCAGGACCAGGGCGGAATATGCTAATGGTTACTACAGTTTTCCAGGGGATGTGACATTACCTGGTTTTAACCCTCCTACCATACCAGTTGGTGGTGCTGCTACAGGGACAAGACCCAAATCGTCTATAGATGATGATTACGTGTTAAACCAGACTAGGCTATGGGCAGATGCGGATGTAAACGAGCATCTCAGGATATTTATCCAGCTTCAGGATTCCAGGGCTTTTGGTGTGGAAGGTACGACTGTTGGATTTGCCACTGATGGGGCAAATAACCGTATCGATATCCACCAGGGTTATTTTGACCTAAAGAATCTTTTCGACCTTCCGTTAACGGTAAGAGTGGGACGCCAGGAAATTATCTGGGGCGATCACAGGGTTATCGGTAACTTAGTCTGGTCTAATCAGGGGCGTGTATTTGATGGCGGCAGGGTTATGTGGGATACGGATGCTATCCATGCAGAAGCCTTCGCAATGAGAGTAGATGAGGATGGTTACCTTTCCTACGCCGTGGATGGCAGCGGGAATTCTGATGAAAATGTATATGCTGGTATGTTATCGTTTAAAAAGCTCTTGCCGGGTGCTTTGATTGAGCTTATGTATATACAAAAGAATAATCAGGACGAAACCGCTGCTGTTAGTGCTCATACAGGGGCTGGGAAGGGAAACACCATTATTCATGATTTCGGCGTAAGGATTGACGGTAAATTGCCAAACATGGATGCCGTAGATTATACATTGGAATCCCACGGTCAGACCGGTGATGTCGGTGATCTTGACCATGAGGCATGGGCATTTGCAGGCAGGGTTGGATATACCTTTAAGGATGTGGCATGGACTCCTCGCATAGGGTTTGAATATGCCTTTGCTTCGGGTGACGATGATCCAACAGATGGGGATCACGAGACCTTTGATAATCTCTATCCCACAAACCACATGCAGGGCAACTACGGTTTTATCGATTTGGTTTCATGGCAGAATATGCATGACTTCAGGCCTAGTTTAAAGGTTAACCCAACCGATAAATTAATGATGCAGGTGGATTATCACTACTTCCTGCTGGCCGAGGAAGAAGATGGTTGGTATAACGCAGCTGCCGGTCTTGTTGCTGCACGTCCAGCCGGCGGTTATTCTAACGATGACAATCTGGCGCAGGAGGTTGATTTTACGGTAAGCTATCAATTGTATAAAAATGTAGGTATCCTTGCTGGATATTCATGGTTCGGCGCTGAGGACTGGATCGAGAAGAACGCCGGTGATTTTGATACACATTGGGGCTATTTACAAACAACTGTTACATTCTAATACTGTAGTGTTTGCTTGAATATTTGTATTGATGAAATAGGTTGGAAATGGGTGTTGCTGAGGCAACACCCATTTTTTTTGCATGGAAAAAGGTCAAAAATCCGTTAAACTTTTATTTAACCGTTACTACAACTTTAAATTTTCTGTAAGTCAAATGAGTTAACTAATATTTTGAGTATTTATTATGAAAACCAAAGAAATCCGCGAGATAATCCTCAAAGAACTGCCGGATATTATTAAACATGACAAAGAGATACAAGATTTTATCTTGCATATTTCTAAAGAATGTTTTGCTGGCAAAGATACGACAGAAGACCGGTTTGACAAGATACTGAGAGAGCTTGCAGAAGACAGAGAGACACAAAACAGGAAATGGTTGGAGGATACCAATCGGTGGTGGGAGCAGGCTGAGAAGTGGGAAGAGCAAGATAAACGCTGGCAGGAACAGACTGAGCAGCGGAAGGAACAAGATAAACGCTGGTGGGAGCAGGCTGAGAAGTGGGAAGAGCAAGATAAGCGCTGGCAGGAACAGATAGAGAAGTGGAAAAAACAAGATCAGCGCTGGCAGGAGCAGGCTGAACGGTGGGACAAACAGGAAAGTAAATGGGAAGAAAACCAGAAGGTTATTCGCGATATCATGGAATCTATCAAAAAGATGGACCGGAAATATGACAGCACTATCGGCGCATTAGGCGCCCGGTGGGGATTAAGGACTGAACAATCATTCAGGAATGCCTTGAAGGGAATATTGAGAGAGGTTTCCGGATTAGATGTAATTAATGTCATTGAATATGATGAGGAAGGGATAATTTTTGGACGTCCTGAACAGATAGAATTAGATTTAGTGATAAAAAACGGGCATTTTATGATATGTGAGATAAAGTCATCTATTAGCAAATCAGATATGTATATATTTCAGAAAAAAGTAGATTTCTATCAGAAAAAACATAACAGAAAGGCCCGGAAGCTTATTGTGATCTCGCCAATGGTAGATAAAAAGGCTATGGAATTTGCAAAAGACTCAGGTATATTAGTTTACAGTTATGTTGAAGATATAGAGTCGGAGATTTTTTCTGTTTAACTAGAATTTTTAATACATGAATAATTACTATCCTTCCCTGGAAGAGTTTAAACAACTTGCCTCGGCCAACAATATTGTGCCGGTATACAGACAACTGTTTGCGGACGCACTTACCCCTGTTTCTGCATTTCAAAAATTATCAGATTCTAAACATGCCTTTTTACTTGAAAGTGCTGCCGGCGGAGAAAAAATTTCGAGATATTCCATCCTTGGGTCTGACCCATTTCTTGAATTTACTTCGATGGGTACGAATGTAGAAATTTTGAGGAAAAATGGAAATAATGAAAAAATTCAAACAACAGACCCCCTGGCTATTCTTGAAGGAGAGATGAGTAGGTTACGTCCTGTAAAAATAAAAGAACTTCCTGATTTCTTTTGCTGTGCAGTGGGATACATCGGTTACGATGTGATTCGTTATTATGAAACCTTGCCCGATATGCCTAAAGATGATCTTTTTCTGGCAGATATCAGGATTTTATTTTATGACACAATTATTGTTTTTGACCATTTGACAAAAACAATAAAGATTGTCTGTTCTGCATATGTAGATAATAACGAGTTGGAAGATTTGTATAAAGAATCTATCAAGAGAATTGATTGTGTTATTGAAAAGCTGAGAACGCCTGTCATGTCGTTAAGCGATGATATAACGACTGATAAAGAAACGAGCCGGTCTTTTTGTTCAAATTTTGAAAGAAAAGATTTTTTATCTGTAGTTGACCGATGCAAAGAATACATTCGTGCAGGAGATATTTTTCAAGTGGTAATTTCACAGAGATTTAAGACTGAGACCGAGGCGGAACCTTTTAATATTTACAGGGTGTTGCGGGTAATCAATCCTTCTCCATATATGTTTTATTTTAAAATGGATGATTTATATTTTATAGGGTCTTCTCCCGAAGTAATGGTAAAGGTAGATGGTAAAAAAGTTATCGTACGGCCTATTGCAGGTACCAGAAAAAGAGGACTGTCTGATGATGAAGATGAGAAGCTTGCTGGTGAATTAATTGAAGATCCCAAAGAAAGAGCGGAGCATATAATGCTTCTTGATTTAGGAAGGAATGATGTTGGGAGAGTTTCCCGTTACAATACTGTTCGCATCGAAGAAAAAATGGTCATCGAGAAATATTCACATGTAATGCACATTACCTCGAGTATTTGCGGCGAACTAGACGATAGTAAAAGTGCATTTGATGCTTTAAGGACATGCTTGCCGGCGGGGACACTTTCCGGCGCTCCGAAGATTAGGGCAATGCAGATTATCGACGAACTGGAACCTACTAAAAGAGGGCCGTATGGTGGCGCTGTAGGGTATTTTGATTTCTTCGGTAATATAAATACATGCATTACAATCCGAACGATAGTGTTAAAGAATAAACATGCGTATATTCAGGCTGGAGCAGGAATCGTTGCAGATTCAATACCGGAAAAGGAGTTTGATGAAACGGTAAATAAGGCAAAGGGGATGATGCTGGCGATTGAAATAGCGGAAAATATGAAGTAAGGCGTGGTGTGCTTAATAAAAAACATTTGTTCATTTCGTGGAGGTATTGCAGGTAATAGTTTAGATGTGTTTGGTGACACTTAGCACGGAGACCGTTAGAATGGATTTTTCAAGGATTTTGCAGATAGCAGGAATTATTGTGGCATTACATGCACTTTATTTTGGAATAGTAAAAGATTCTATGAAAATGGAAATGATTATGCTGTTTATCGGGGTCGTAATGTTTTATTTTGGCAGGTTGTCGGGAAGCAAGCGCTAACTGTTATAGTCACTGCATTTGATTTTAGAAATATAAATTTGTATATAAGTTTTAAATTATAACTTATTGCAAGGCTTTTCCGGCAATGCAATTCTTTGCCGGTAATTTTCACGTACACTGGCATGAAACTATTTTACTGTTAAATTACGTCGGGTTGCGGCTTTGTACGCAAATCAATTGTAATGATATCAGTATTTTATTAATGAAAACAGGTCATATTTACTCAAGATATCCCTTCCGTTCAAAAAACCTAATTCAATTAAAAAAGCACAACCAACAATATTGCCGCCAAGCGACTCAACCAGCTTGCAACATGCATTCATTGTGCCACCAGTAGCCAAAAGATCATCTACCATGAGAACCTGTTGTCCCTTTTTAATACCATCTTTGTGTATTTCCAGTGTATCTGTCCCGTATTCAAGGTTGTACGTCATGCTTGCTTTTTCATAGGGAAGCTTCCCTGGTTTTCTGATGGGAACAAAACCTGTACCGATTGAAAAAGCAACCGTTGTCGCTAGTATGAAGCCTCTCGCCTCCGCGCCGACAACAATATCTATTTTTTTGTTTTCAACGTAGCTGGCAATACACGCTATCGAATCTTTCAAACCCTTTGCGTCTTGAAGAAGAGGCGTTATGTCTTTAAATAGTACTCCCACTTTCGGGAAATCCGGTACATCGCGAATTAATTTTTTTAAATATTCCATTATGAATCTTCCTCTTTTGTTATGAGATAGTGTAATTTTTGAATCGTTTCTTTTTCGATCTGCCGTACACGCTCCCGGCTTATTTTAAGTATTTTGCTTATGTCTTCCAGTGTTCTTGACTCTCCGTCAACCAGTCCGTAGCGCATTGTTATGACCGTTGCCGCACGTTTATCAAGGGTATCCAAAAGTTTTTTAAGTGTTTCTTTTTCATACGTCTCCTCCAGTCCTTCTTCCGGAGGAAGCGTTTTCCCGTTTGGGGTAATATCGCTTAACGCCCAGATAATGTCAGCGCCGGAAACGAGTGGAGCATCGAGAGAAGTCATCGACTGGAGGGAAAGTTCGATGTTTTTCACATTTTGCGCAGTGATGTCAATTTCCGCTGCTATTTCTTGCTCGCTTGGCGATCTTTCGTGTTTTTTCAGCAAACCGGAAGAGGCATGTTTCATCTGTGAAATTCTTTGCAGCATATAAGAGGGAATGCGTATTATACGTGCCTTGTTTGCAATAGCTCGTCGAATTGCCTGTTTAATCCACCAAGTAGCGTAAGTGCTGAACCTATTGCCAGTTGTTATATCAAAATCCTCAACGGCGCGTATAAGTCCCAGATTGCCTTCTTCTATGAGGTCAAGAAAGGAAAACCCGCGATTCACAAATTCCTTTGCAATGCTTACCACCAGCCGTAAGTTTGCCTTTATTAGTTTTTCCCGCGCTTCTGCATCGCCCTTTGCTACTTTCCTGGCAATTTCCAGTTCCTCTTCAAAAGTAAGCAAAGGGATATTCTGTATTTCTTTTAAGTAGGCTTGTAATGCAGAGTCCGTAGTGCCATCTCCTTGTATTTAAATGGATTCAACGACACTGGAAGGTTCCGCCTTTTCTTCTTGAACTACTTTTTCTGATGAAGAGTTATCGGAAGAGTTATTTTTTTCCTCAGGATGCGCCGCTATTTTCTTCAAACTAAGACCGATTTTTCTTGCTTCAGGCTCAATGCGAATTACTTTCACCTCTAGTTCGTCTCCTACATTTACCGCATCGGCAGGGTTGCTGATTTTTTTATCTGAAAATTCGGAAACATGTAATAATCCTTCAATTCCTTGTCCTAGTTCTAAAAAGGCTCCAAAATTTGCGAGTTTCGTTACGTGTCCTTTCACAATATCGCCAACCTTATATTTTTCAGGAATTTCTTTCTCCCACGGATCGTCTTGCAGTTGCTTTAATCCAAGCGCAACACGTTTCTTTTCCCTGTCGACAGAGAGAACAACCGCCTCTATTTTGTCGCCCTTTTTAACAATTTCTGAAGGATGTGCCACCTTTTTAGCCCAAGACATATCGGAAATGTGCAATAAACCGTCAACGCCTTCTTCAATTTCTATAAATGCCCCATAGTTTGTCAGATTACGTACCCGCCCTTTAATCTTCGTTCCTGCCGGGTATTTTTCCTCGATTATTGTCCATGGATTGACCTCTGTTTGTTTAATGCTTAAAGATATTTCTTCTTTTTCTCTATCGATTTTAAGCACTACTACCTCTACCATGTCCCCGATGGCAACAATCTCAGAAGGATGGTTGATACGACGTGTCCACGACATTTCTGAAATATGTACAAGACCTTCTATTCCAGTCTCCAATTTAACAAATGCCCCATAGGACATGATATTAACTACCTGGCCTTTTACCCTGGAACCAACTGGATATTTTTCCTCTATGTTAAACCATGGATTATCGGTTTTTTGTTTTAGCCCTAAAGCCACTTTTTCCTTTTCTTTGTCAACATCGAGTATTTTTACCTCAACTTCATCGTCAATCGCAAGCATTTCTGATGGATGGCTTATCCTGCCCCAGCTCATGTCCGTAATATGTAGCAGTCCATCCATGCCACCCAAATCGATAAAAGCGCCGAAATCGGCAATGTTCTTCACAACGCCCTTTCTTGTCTGTCCTGCTTCTATTTCCATTAATAATAGTTTTTTCTTTTTCTCCCGCTCTTCTTCAATCAGTTTCCTTCGTGAAACAACGATATTTTGCCGTTCTTCGTCAATTTTAAGAATTCTGCAGGTAAGTTCCTGTCCAACATATTGTGCTATATCTCCCGGTGGTTTTACGTCAATTTGCGAGGCAGGCAGGAAAATAGGTACCCCAATATCTACAAGCAGCCCTCCTTTTATCTTACGAATAATACGCCCGGTAATAATGTCCCCTTCTTTATATTTTGCAATAACTGTTTCCCAGCCACGAATGCGGTCGGCCTTGCGTTTTGATAATTTTATGAGTCCGGAATCGTCTTCAACTGCTTCTAATAAAACTTCAATTTCTTCGCCAATTCTTATTTCGGAAGGGTCGTCGAACTCGTATTTGGGCACCATGCCCTCGGATTTATAACCGCAATCTATGATTACGTTATCGCCGATAGAACTGATGATGCGGCCTTTTAGAATCGAGTTGACCTCAAAATGCAGGACAGAATCATAATAAGCGGACTGTACGTTCTCCATGGCATCTTCTGTTGCCATTACTGATTCCACGTCATTTTCTATATCTGCTACATTAACATTATATTCCTTTAAATAATCACGTTTTAAAGTTTCAAGACCCATAATTTAATAACTTCTCCGAAATAAAAATGAAAAAGGGACAAAAGAAATAAAATAAATCACACTTTATTTTTTATAAGGGGATTCACTTCTTTTATAATTCTGTGAATCACCTCGTTTAACGTTAAATTTGTCGTATCAATGTAAATTGAATCGTCGCTGATTTTTAAAGGAGAATCCTTTCTTGTTGTGTCACGCTGGTCGCGTAATGCTATTTCTCTTATTACACTATCGAGCGAGTTTTCGTTGTCCGGCGTTTCTCTCTCGCGAAAACGTCTTTTGGCCCGTATTTCTATTCTGGCGTCAAGAAAAAACTTTTTTTCCGCTTGAGGAAATACAACCGTTCCGATGTCTCTTCCCTCCGCAACGGTATTTCCTTTTGAGGCAATTTTTCTCTGCAGATTTACCAGCATCGCCCTAACGCCAGGTTTGCCTGATATATGATGCGTGTTGTTTGTAACCGATGGTGAGCGAATTTCTTTGGTTACATTTCTGCCATCTACAAATACCTGTAACCCTTTTTCTTCACTCTCAAAATAAATCTGTGTCTGTTCCATAATCCTGCATAAAGCATTTTCATCATCGAGGTTTACATTATGTTGCATAGCCTTCCATGTTAATGCCCGATACATGGCGCCCGTGTCAAGATAACGAATACCCAGGTGTTTTGCCAATGTCTTTGCAACCGTACTTTTGCCGGATCCGGCAGGCCCGTCAATCGCTATTATCAAGCGAACCTCCCCGGTATATTCACTGAAATCTCCATGTCGATTCTCATAAGGTGAGAAATTTCAAATATACTAAACTATGAATTTTATTGCAAGTGTTTTATTGTGGTATCAGGTAACGCTGAAGACGTATTAAAAGCGGATCACCATGCATAAGAAAATACGATTTTTAGTAACATTTTAGTCTTTTTAAAAAAATTTCAATTTTTATGATTAGAACACACATTCCTGATCCTGCGCCGGGAACACGTTTCACATCCATTATACAGACCCATAGCCGTGTGTCTCTGATTTAGTTCGGAGACATTCGTAAAAAACCGACGTCAGCGTGAGGTTAACGCATGGATGGATTTTTTAAAAACAAAGGGGTTGCATTCACCGCAAAATCCCTGTTTTATTGAATAATCTGATTCACTGAATCTAATGCATCTGCGTTTAAAATCAATTTATTTTCTGCAACTTTTTTTAAGTTGATGCTTATGTGTGAACCGGCAGGGGTGTTAACCTTTTCGATCTTTTCTTGCCGGGAGAGCAGGTCGAGCGTCAACCTTGCGGCTTGTTTGCCGGTAGTGGGAATGTCAGCAGAAATAACCAGAGTCGCTCCCGCATCAATAAATGCCTCGCTGTATGTAAACACAGGAATATTTGCCGCATTGCATTGCTGGAATATATTGCTGACGGCATCTGTTTTTGATAGCACAACCGGGTCTGAAGTTAGCCAAATGGCGTCGACATTTTTAAGAAGTTTTTTCAGGGCAGATGTTATGTTTGTCCTTTTGTTTATGGATATTCCAACAAGGCAGATTCCAATATCTTTGGCGTCTTCCCTTGCCTGCTGCATCCATTCTTCATTATATTCCTTACTATAAAGAACGCCGATTTTGTTTGTTTTCGGGAAGAGGTAACGGTACATCGTCAATTGCATACTCGGAAGCAGTTCGGAGGATATGCCATAGGTGTTTTCTTTTATGGTGAGACGTCTCCAATTTATGATTGAAGAAAATATTACAGTGGCATCGTTCGTCACTTCCTGTGCGAAGAGATATGCCTTAATTCCAATGCAATATATGATAGCCGGACCAGATTCCCGAATAATTTTCTCTGTTTCGGACCTCTCTTTCCATTTATTGCCAAGGTTTATTTCGCCTTTCGGGTGTGGAATGACGGATTTGAATCCCGTATGCGCCAGGGAGTAGTTTTTGATGGATATGTCTGAATTTATAATGAGTACATTTTCAGTGGTATCCGGGTATGACGTATTTGTGTAGCCTGACAGAAAGGAAAATAGTATTAAAAAGAATGCCATGAATGTACGATTTCTGCCTTGTTCGCGCATGATAGCGGCAAGCATCGGGATGTTATTTATTAGATTGTTTTTGTATTTAATCATTGTTTTTCCAGGTATTCCTTTTCCGATGCGTTGAGTATTTTCCATCCGTCAAACCCAAGCATACTGAGTTTGTTTTTCCCTTCCACGGCGGCTTCCATATCTTTAATTATTTTTGCCAGTTTTTTGTGATTTTCGTCCTGGGGTTTTGGTACCGCTACAATAGGAAGCAATGTTTCGTTGCTGATCAATAATTGCTTTAATGTGTCGTACAGTTTCCTGTTTATTACGGAAAGCTTTGCAAGGCTGCTATCTGTGGTAACAGCAGCGTCTGCCATTCCAAAACCTACGGACATCAATGCGTCTATTTCTTTCGGAACAGAGAGTATTTTTATAGAGGAAGCAACAGCACCTTTGTTTTCCCCGAACATTTGAATAAGGACGTTTTTCGTGTAATCTTCACTGCTGGCGGAAGCTACGTTCATGCCACTTAACATGCTTATGTCGTTAATAATCCTGCTTGTTGAAAAAATTCTCCTGCACGTAGATTTATTTTTGGATACGGCAACCAGGATTGGTTCGATAGAAATATTTTCTTTTAGTTGTTTATAATGCCAGCTTGAAATAATGAAGATACCGTCTTTTTTCTCGGAGATAAGTTTTTCAAATATTTCGCGTTCACTAAACGGTTGAAATTGATACCCGCCAAATCTGGCAAGGTAGAGATCGAACTCCTTTTTGAGTGAGGCAAAATTGTTGATATTGGTTTCCGGATTATAGAAATAGATGGTGTATTTATATTCAGCGCATGGCGCCAGGCTATTCGTGAATAAAAAGAGGCAGAGAAAGGCGGGAAACCATATTGCATGCGTGCATCTTTTGTAAAAAACTGATTTATAAAAATACGGAATTGTATGGTTAAAGGTATGCGACAAGATACATTTTATTTTTCTGTATATCCCCATACACATTATAAAGAAAGAGACGAGAAGGTTGTCGCAAATAAATTACAAATAAACAATATGCACGAAAAATATATATGAATATCTGTGCGTGTCAAGCATTTTTATGAACGAATAAGGTTTATGGAGTTGCTTTGAGAAAATCTTATTTGTATAATCCCGGAAATTTTCACGTTGAGAATAAAAACCTGCCCGGCTCATAAAGATGAGACAATGTGCCTTGCATTTTTTCTGCGCAATTTTTTTTATCCTTAATAGCAAATGCTTAATAGCCATTCTCTGGCAAATTCAGGCGTTAAAATGAAAAGATTGATTATTACAGCATTTTTCGCAATTTACACAAGTTTCACCATGATGCCTGTCCTGGCGGAAGATTTCCCCTACCAAGAAAATACGGAACCTGTTGAAATTACCAATGCAATTCATGAGGAGATCAGATGGTTGCTGGCGGAAACCGAAGTTGCTATATCGACCAGGCATGGGGTGCGCATAAGCAAGGCGCCGGGCATAGTAACGGTATTAAATGGTGAGGAGATTTCCCATTCCGGATATCGTACCTTCTCTGAATTATTGCGGACTGTGCCGGGCTATGAAATACTAAAATCGGGGAATTTTGGCGGAATATTTCCTGCGGTGAGGGGTCTTGACGGCGCAAACAGGGTGCGGGTAATGATTGATGGCCACTTTGTGAATAATCCCTTAGACGGCAGCGCTTTTGGCAATTTTGACGATTTCCCGTTAAAAAATATTAAGAAAATAGAGATTATACGCGGACCGGGTTCCGCATTGTACGGAGAAAATGCCTTTTTGTCGGTGATTAATATTATTACAAAAAACGGGGCAGATATAGACGGCATACTGGTGGACAGCGGTTTTGGAAGCTATGACACGTTGGAGGAAAACATTGTGTTTGGCAAGCGATATGGAAACATTGAAGTTTCCGGCATGATGCATTACAGAGATACGAATGGTTATGACGGCATTGTAGAAAGCGACAGCCAGTCTGTGCTGGATAAATCGTTGTCCCCTTATGGATTTCCCGCCGTATCGCAAGCCCCTGGAGAGGTAGAGGACTGGAGAAGGGAGTATAGTCTGCATTTAAAAATGGCGTATAAGGATGTTTATCTGCTGGGATGGTATAACAATAAAAACCGGGGGCCTTTTATCGGCCCTCAGCACGCACTGGCCGATGAATCAGATATTGAGAGCAATTATGTATTTGCCGAGGTTGGATACAAAAAAACATTTGAAGATATCTTTACCGTAAAACCGAGGGTTTATTACGATCAATTCGACGACGATTCCTACGTTGAATCTTTTCCGGAAGGCGCAACCCTGTCCTTTGACACAAACAACGACGGCGTCTATGATACTTTTAAAACATATCCCGACGGCTTTGTTGGCGACGGGAAAGTGATACAGAGAATTATTGGCGCAGAGATGCCTTTCGACTATGAACTATTTGACGGCAATATCATTACAGTGGGTTTTGAATATCGGCGTATTCAGCAAACAGACGTCAGGTATTCGGCAAATTTCGACCCGTTAACCATGGACCCGCTGGAATCGATGAAAGATTTTACGGATACCTATCCTTTTCTGAAAGAAACGACGAGGAATATCTGGTCTGTTTATATACAGGATACCTGGGATATTACCGAGGATATAAGCCTTACTTTAGGCGCCAGACATGATGAATATAATGATTTTGGCAATGCGACGAGTCCCCGCTCCGGTTTGACCTGGAAGTTTATGGAGAACGCTACGTTGAAGTTTTTATATGGCGAAGCATTTCGCGCACCAAGCTTTCTTGAGATGTTTACCGTGAATCAGCCTGCAAGATTGGGGAATGAGGATTTGGACCCGGAGATTATCCGCACAATGGAAATGGGATTGATGTATACCTTCAACAAACATGTCACGAGCAGTATTAATTACTTTAACAATAATATCAAAAATCTTATAATGCTCCGCGCCCTGGATTCTGCCAGTGAGACCTGGCAGTATGATAATTTCGGTGATGCGCGTGTTCAGGGATTTGAGGTAGAGACGAAGATAAATGTATCACCTGGCAATTATGTGTTTTTTAATTATACGTTTCAGGATCCGGAGGATGATCACGGAAATGAGCTGCCCTTTGTGGCGAAGCATAAAGGCAACATTGGGATCAATGTGCAGCCATGCAGATACATAAACACAAATGCAAGCGCCTTTTTTAGCGGGAAACGATACCGGGAGGAGGATGACGGCAGGGACGATATGCCCTCATATGCATTGGTAAATCTTTCTGTTACCGGGAGAAATTTTTTTGGCACAATGAACGTGCAGGGCACGATATTTAATGTGTTTGATAAAGACTATAAAGACCCCGGGCCTGTTTCCATAGCAGAGGATTTGCCAAGGCCGGGGAGGACGTATTTTGTAGGATTAAGTTATCAGTTTTAACACAAAGGAAACATCAACGGGCATTTGGTCGCAACGGGGATGAAAATAAATAATCCGGTGATTTAGGGGACACCATACTTAATTTGGAACATTTCCATTCTTTTTTTGCAACCCCTTCATGTCCCTGAGCAGGTTCAGATTCGCAATATGAAATAGTAAAAATTCTAAAGTCCTTGATATTGTACCGATTTCCTGTTTTGCCTTTAATATAAAGGGTTTGTAAGCGTTATATCAATTTTATTCATTACGATTAATTCTATCCTTTTGGGTTGATTTTAGTACAAAATTGGTACAGTTGTTATTTTTGCATTTTTTTAATCAAAATATAGCGTGAATCTTGAAGAAGGAGAGGAAAAGGAGATTGAGATTGTGTTGAAAGAAAAGTGATTATTATAAAGGCCATTTAACATTATTCTAAAAATTGTGGAGGGATTGATATGAAAAAAATAATGATATTTTTAATATTGATGGTAATAGTTGCAATTCCTATAACTATTGTTTTTGCAGATGATATTGAGGTGTTTGATAGAATTACAGAAGATTTAGAATTGGGAAGCGTCCTCGTTAAGGCTGGTGAGGGCATAACAGAACGTTATGATATTGAAACACTTGGAAACAAAATTCCACATCAAATATTGGCAAATGTAGAATCTGGAAGCTGGATATTTAATCTTCCTACCACTGCAATTGTTTATTTAGAACCCGATGATAAAGCAGATAATATTATTGAATATTGGGACGTGGCATTTGCGAATACGAAAAAGGGGAAAATTGTTTTCTATCGTACCATTGTTAATAATGATGTTATAGACAGAGATTCTTACGCATGGAATTTAAAAATTAAATGTAAATTAATACGTTATAAATAGAGGTTAGCATAAAATTGATTGAACAACATTTTTTTAAATTTCTATGATAGTACCTTGCTTAATTCATTTAATTAAAATTTAATATGATGTCACTTTAATTGCCAAAGAAGGAGAATGAAAAATGTATAAAATATTTATTTGTTTAACAGTACTTTTTGTTAGCACAACAACTCTTTTTGCAGATAGGGTTAAAATTAATGATAAAGGTATTGTAGATGTTGAGTTTGAGTCGATTGAGGTTGGAGCAGGTAGTTTTGACTCACAAATATTTATAATTGGTAACATAGAATCTGAAATTAGAGGTGTTATGGGATTTGCAGATATTGGTGGTGATTATGGTAGTTATGAAAGGCAATTGCCTATTACATCTACGTATGATAACCCAGCACATTATTTTACTGTTTCTTTGGCATACTCAGAATCAGACAAAGCAGTTATATGCATCCGGGAATGCTGGAATAATTCAGATGAGGATTATGAATTTCCAGAACTGTATTTTGAATTAAGGTGGCTGATATTAAAATAGAAAAGATTTGATATGGAAAAACGTGGTTAGCGACTATTACCTTTAAAATCCGAAAATAGGAAAATAACCGTTTATTATACTCCATTATTGAAATGAAGGAATATTAAGTATGGCAAGAAATTATGATGTGATGATCAGAAATGTATTGAGAAGCATGGAATCAAGGAGCCAAACGAGAGGTTCGAGTAGCGGAGCTACTATGTGGAAAGCAGAAATCAGACATGAAGGTTTAAATAAATACCGCGTTATTCGTGGGCGTGACAGGGATGTAGTGGAACAAATGGCTGAGACTAAGATTGTCGCATGGAATGAAATGTGGAAAGTTGAAAATGGAAAATAGACAGTTAAAAACTAAATTGGCAATTGAACAAACCAAAGAAGCAACAGAAGCTATAAAAGAAATAGAGGTCATTCTAAAGCATGCGCTGAATAAAAACTATACAATTGAGTGGGAAGCGTTGAAGAATGAATCTAAATTCCTTAAGCAAAAACCTCAACTACCAGAACTATTAGAAATTTCTAAGCTGCCGAAGAGAACTAATCAATATTACCAGCCAAAATTTGAATTTTTGGACAAAATATTCCCTTCGCGTAAACAAGAAAAAAATAGACCGTGCGGAACGTTTATTTAAAATTAATTATAATGAGTGGCTAGAAGCTAAAGAAGAAATTACCAAAAAAATGAAGAACTTCAGAAACTATATCAAGACAAACTAAAACTATGGGAAAAAGAGGAACGAGAATTTCTTGAAAAACAAAAAGAAATATTGAAATATATAGAATAAAAGAACAATATTTTGAGAAACAACCTCATGCTTTAATTAAATATTGTAAGTATGTTTTATCAACCTCAGATTATCCATATTATTTCCCCAGGAATTTGACCTGGATTATAACCCCGAAACAAAAATAATGATTGTAGATTACTCATTACCTCCCATTGATGCACTCCCAAGATTAAAGGAAGTAAAATATATCAAAACGAGGGATGAGTTTTCAGAAAGTTTTCTTGCAGATTCAACAGTTAATAACCTTTATGATGATCTTATTTATCAAATCACACTAAGAACAATTCATGAACTATACGAATCTGATGTTGTAAATGCCATTGACTCAATCATTTTTAATGGCATTGTGGAGTCAATAGATAAAGCCACAGGACAAACAATAACTGCCTGCATAGTATCTGTTCAAGCAAATAAACAGGAATTTTTGTCAATTAATTTAGAACATGTAGACCCAAAGGCTTGTTTTAAGAAACTAAAAGGCATTGGCAGTTCAAAACTTCACAGTCTAACACCAATTGCACCAATATTACAGATTAGTCGTGAAGACAAAAGATTTGTATCTTCCTACCAAGTTGTTGACGAATTAGGCGACACTTACAATCTCGCCGCAATGGATTGGGAAGATTTTGAACATTTGATCAGAGAGCTTTTTGAAAAGGAATTTTCTCAATCTGGAGGAGAGGTTAAAGTTACCCGATCCAGCAGAGATGCAGGGGTTGATGCAGTAGCTTTTGATCCCGATCCAATCAGAGGAGGCAAAATAGTAATTCAAGCCAAACGTTATACAAATACTGTCGGTGTTTCTGCCGTTCGTGATCTTTTTGGAACTGTCATGAATGAGGGTGCAACAAAAGGGATATTAGTGTCTACTGCCGACTATGGTCCTGATGCATATGAATTTGCCAAAGGAAAACCACTTACATTGCTAAACGGCAGCAATCTTTTACATTTACTTGAGAAACACGGTCATAAAGCAAAGATAGATTTAAAAGAAGCAAAGCAAATATTGGCAGAACAAGAGAAGTAGAAAAACAATTCTAATCCTAAATAATACAGCAAGATTGAATAAAAAATAGAGAAAAAATGTTACAGTGCCCATCATGCAAATTAATGAGTCCTGATGATGCAGAATCTTGTGAATGCGGATATCGCTTTCCACCATCAGAAAATAGAAAATATTTCTTGAATCCAGAGAATAAAGGAAAAAAATCAACTCAAACTATTTGGATTGTTGTTTTATTGGCAATAATATCAATTCTCGTAATAGGGTGGGTTATATTCTCGTATGTTTCAATAGAAAAAAAATACGGATCAATATTTAATCAGGGAGACAAAAGGAATAAAAAGTTAGAAGGAATTATAAAACTGTCTGCTAATCAAAAAGAACAATATGTTACCCTGGATGGTTATGATGCAGGCACTAATCCACCAATTACTATACATAATATAAATCTTTGGAATGATTATAAAAACCGTTCAAAGGGAATCTCTGTAACCGCTAAACATGGCGATAGAGTAAAGCTTATAAGGCGTGAAGGCAATGGTGTACTGGTAGAAACTTTAAATGGCAAACGTGGGTGGGTAACATATTATTTGATAAAGGAGTTGAAGTAAGTCTTGTTTTTATCTGTTTTACCGAGGAGTAAAAGGGTCACATCTTAAATATTAAGTAAGAAGCCGAAGGGGTCGAATCTTTCAAATTGACAAATTACATTCTAATAGACACGATTAGCGACGTGTTTTTTGTTTTGCTATCACTAAAGACTTGGATTACTTGTAAAACCTTGATAAATAAGCCAAAGTCCGCAATTTGAAAAAAATACGTCAATTTCATTAGATGTTTATTATCTAACGGGGTAGGGTTGACCAACTGGGGAAAAGCAGGGTCAACTATTTTTGGATTAAAAAGGGGGGTTAAAATGCCTGAGATTAATTGGAGAAATTTTATACATTCAGATCCGGAAATTTTGCTTGGTAAGCCAGTGGTAAAAGGAACGAGATTATCCGTGGAATTCATTCTGGGTCTTTTTGCAAACGGCTGGACAGAGCGGCAAATAATTGAAAACTATCCAACATTAACAAAGGAAAGTTTGCGTGCTGTATTTGCCTTTTCAGCCGAGTGCATGCGCGAAGAAGCATTATATACAATTCCTTCAGGGACAAATTGATGGATTTTTTGGCAAATGAAAATTTTCCGGGCGTCAGTATTCGAATCTTACGTGGTAACGGTCATAATGTAGCATCTGTAATTGAAGATACGCCTGGACTCAAAGATTTCAATGTTTTAAAGCGTGCTTATGAGGAAAATCGGATAATTTTGACGTTTGACAAAGATTATGGAGAATTGATCTATAAGTATAGATCAGTAACTCCTGTTGGCGTTGTATATTTCCGTTTAGATCCTTTTACACCTGAAGAGCCTGCTCAAATTTTATTAGATATCCTTAGGAGTGGCCGTTTACAAATATTGCATAAGTTTACAGTTGTAGAAAGAAGGTGTATCCGCCAAAGAACATTACATTAGGAAGATGAGTGGAATCACCCATTATGGAGTAAAATAGGGTCGGCTACTATTTTTGTATAATACTTGTATTGTTTTTGTTTAAGCGAACCCTTCTTTAGTAAGATTGATAGAAAATAATATAACCTATAACCTCTGTCTCTCATTCAATCCTCTGCGTTTAATGTTTTTACCGAAAAACGGGGGGAATGCACCCTGCGCAATTACTATTGCAACACTATTTTTGCAAATCTGCGTTTTCCCACTTTAAGGGTCATACCCGGCGTAATTTCTATATTTAGCGTGGGGTCATTAATGGTTTCACTGTTTACAGATACACCGCCTTGTTGGATCAACCGGCGCGCCTCGCCGTTTGTAGCGGCAAATTTACAGCTTACTATGAGTTTCGTGATCCATATTTTGCCGTTTTCAAGTTCGCCGTCAGGTATGGAGATAATGGGTATTTCGTCCGGAAGTGCGCCTTCTTTAAAAACACGGTCAAATTCTTCCGCGGCGGCTTCCGCTGCCTGGAGGTTGTGGTAGCGAGTTACTATGGCCTTTGCAAGCGCAACCTTTGCTGTGCGTGGATGGGTTTTTTCGTCAAGCAACTGCTGTATATCTTCAATGCTTACATCCGTCGCAAGCTCAAAGTATTTGCGCATTAAATTATCGGGGATGGACATTACCTTGCCGAACATTTCCCGCGGCGGTTCGGTGATGCCGATGTAGTTGTTTAGGCTTTTACTCATCTTCTTATTGCCATCGATTCCTTCCAGGAGCGAGGTGGTAAGTACTACCTGCGGTTCCATGCCGGCGTCCTTCTGTAAATCCCTTCCCACAAGCAGACTGAATAATTGATCGGTACCCCCAAGTTCAACGTCGTTCTTTACCATAATGGAGTCGTATCCCTGCATCAGCGGATAGATAAATTCATGCAGACTGATGGGAGAACCTGCCTTATAACGCTTCGAAAAGTCGTCCCGTTCCATCATTCGCGCAACGGTCATTTTTGAGACGAGTTGGATGACGTCGTTAAAGGTCATTGATTTGAACCATTTGCTGTTATAAACGACCTCTGTCTTATCCATATCGAGTATTTTCCCCGCCTGGGTAAGGTACGTTTTCGCGTTTTCCAGAACCTTATCGTGCGTTATCATTGGTCGTGTCTTGTTTACTCCTGAAGGGTCGCCCACGACGGCCGTATAGTCGCCGATGATGAGAATGGCCGTGTGCCCCAGCGACTGGAATGCCCGTAATTTGTGAATTGGGATGGCATTCCCTATATGGATATCCGGCGCAGTGGGGTCGAGTCCCAGTTTTACGCGAAGCGGCCTTTTTTCTTGCATTGAGCGTTCTATTTTTTTATCAGTTCGCCTTTGGAAACAATATCTACTGTTCCGCGCAGCAAGATTTCCATTTGTTCATTTACGTCTTTCAGCATAGGCGGTGCGTCTCCTATTGGAAAATATACTGCCGTTTTTTGCAGGCAGTATAATTAAGCGATAAAATTAATTTGTTATAATTTTTTAAAACACCGGTACTTTGCTGTCCATAAAGAACTTAAAGTACATCAAAAGAGCCAGTGTTAAGGAATTATGTAAAATATGTACCACTATGGAGGCGGCAAGGGATTGTGTTTTCTCATATAAATATCCCAAAAGAACTCCAAGGATAAATATTTGCAAAAACGCAAACATATCCATGTGTACCGCGGCAAAAACGGCAGCGCTTATAAAAATGGCGTATCGTATTCCAAAGTAACTTTTCAGCGCAGGGACTAAAAATCCACGGAATATGATTTCTTCCATAATTGGTGCGACAATAATGCCAAAAAATATGAGACATGCCAAAACGATGGCCGAATCCTCGGCCAATACCCACTGTACCACGTCCTGTATCTCCGGCATTATACCATAATAACTAAACACCGCGTTTATGATAAAACCGGCCAGCATTATTACAGGTATTGTGACAAGGTATCTTTTCAACCCTATTTTAATATTGTCGGCGATATTGACAAGCGTTAGCCCTAAATTGACAATAGATTGTCCATACTCAAAACGAACGATATAGCATATATAGAGACATATTAACAGGTTGGCAAGGAAAGAGACAAACAAGATCATCGTGCGAAATGAAGGGGAAGCGGTTTGTATCTCGAAACCAAAAACGGTTTGAATAAAGCTGATGAGTATCGGCATCCCGGCGAACGTAAAGACCATGTAGGTTGTGAGTACCTTAATAGCATCCTTTATGTTCCAGCGGTATTCCAGGGGGATTATTTGTTTTGTTTGTATATTACTCACTTTTAACCGTTTGTACCAATACCTCTCTGTTCCTTGGGCCATCAAATTCACAGAAGTAAATCCCCTGCCATGTCCCAAGCGCTAACCTTCCCTGAGAAATAGGGATGGCGGAAGCTGCACCGAAAACGGATGCCTTGATATGTGAGGCTGAATTCCCTTCCAAATGGGCGTAGTGATCATTCCATGGTACTATTTTATTTATCTCATCAACAATATCTTTTCTTACGGAGGGGTCGGCGTTTTCATTGATGGTAACAGCGGCGGTAGTGTGCGGCACGTAAACAAAACACATTCCTTCCATAATGCCCGTTTTATGCACAATGGCATGAACTTCACCGGTGATATCGATAAACTCTGTTTTTGCCCGCGTTTTTACTGATAGTGTATTCATTTGTATTTATAGTGCTGTCCGGTAAAAAATCTATTTCGCAAGTTTTTCCCATCACTCTTTTTACTGAGTGCGAAGGAGAAATCGGAAAAGGCATGCCGTTTTAAAGGAACAATATATCCTAATAGCTGAGAAATATTTTGTCAAATCTAAATAATCTGTAACACTTTAGTTTTTGAAAAAGGGGCGAAGTATTTGCCCGTTTGGGTGTGAACGCATTTATGACAATTTACAGCGAATGCTTCGCTCACTACACGGTGTGGCAAAACATCGTTTTTATTGGAATTTTTCAAAAAACTAAAGTGTAGCTTAAAAAGGGGATTTATAAATCAATATTATACATTTTCATTTTATTATATAAGGTTTTCAGGGAGATGCCCAGCGTTTTTGCCGCAAGGGGTTTGTGCCAGTTTTTTTCTTTCAATACTTGTATAATATGATTCTTTTCCACTTCAGAAAGCGCGATTTCCCCATTTTTACCATAGTGTTCATATGTCCTCCCGCGGATATTGTCAGGCAATTCCTCTATGCTGATAATATTTCCGTCTGCTAGTACAACAGTGCGTTCAATAGTATTTTCCAGTTCCCGAATGTTTCCCGGCCAGTCGTAGAGCGTCATAGCGTGTAACGCTTCCGGGTGCATATCCATGGTTCGTTCCCCTTTGCAAAATTTTTGGAGAAAATGCTGAATTAAAGCCGTTAAGTCATCTTTCCTTTCGCGTAAAGAAGGCAGGCGCAAGGTGATAACGTTTAAACGAAAATACAAGTCTTCTCTGAATCTGCCTTCCTTAACCTCTAGGGGCAGATTTTTATGCGTAGCAGCAATAATCCTTGCATCCACGGTGATAACACGATTATCACCAACACGCCGTATTTCACCCGATTGTATTACACGAAGCAGTTTTGCCTGCGTGTTAACGGTTAATTCGCCGATTTCATCAAGGAAGAGTGTGCCCCCTTCTGCAATTTCGAATAATCCAACCCTGGATTCCGCTGCACCGGTAAAAGCGCCTTTCACGTGCCCGAAGAGTTCGCTTTCCAATAAGGATTCCTGTAGGGTGGCGCAATTTACTATTACAAACGGTTTGTCCGCTCTTTTGCTGTATTGGTGTATCATTTTTGCGGCAAGCTCTTTTCCCGTGCCGCTTTCTCCTTGGATCAGCACGGTAACGTCAGATGGCGCAGTTTTATCGATCATTTTAAATACCGCTTTTATTGCCGGGCTGTTTCCTATCATAGAAGAAGGTTTTTGTACGTCATGTACCAGTGTCTTGAGATGAAAATTTTCCCTGCTGAGTTTTCTTTTTTCCAATGCCCTTTGCAATAATAAATCAAGCTCTTTGAGCTGGCATGGTTTTGTCAGGTAGTCATATGCGCCCAGCTTTATAGCCTGAACGGCATTCTCAATAGAACCTTGTCCTGTCAGTATTATTACTTCGGTGGTGGGTTCAATGGTTTTCACTTTTTTTTAAGGTCTCAATGCCGTTCATGACAGGCATATTCATATCGAGTATCGCCACATCGTAATCCCGTTCCTGCATATTCTTTATCGTTTCCTGTCCACTGGCGCAACACGTCACATTATATCCCATCCGGTCGAGTTCCTTGGACATAATGTTTCTAAAGGTGCCTTCATCGTCGGTAAATAAAATAGTAGGTTTTTTACTCATAGGGCAATTATCCTGTCCTTTCTGCATTGTCTTGCTTTCCCGCTAATGGAAAGGTGATTTCAAAGACGGCGCCTCTTCCCTCACCTTCGCTGAACACATCAATTCTTCCGTTATGCATATCGACGATACCATAACATATGGATAATCCGATTCCTGTGCCTTTTTCCGTTGGTTTGGTGGTAAAAAAGGGTCGAATATCCTGTTCAAATATTCGGGCTTAATGCCAACACCGGTATCCCTGAAGAGTATCTGTACGGTTGTTTCTTTCTGTAGGGTTGCAATAATAATTTCACCGCCGGCTTCTGTTGCATGGAAGGAGTTTGTGATTAAGTTTATAAAAACCTGTTTTATTTGTTGGGGATCTCCGATTATTTCGCAAGGCATTTCCGACAGATTGACCTGGATTTTCTGTTTTGCCTTGTTTTCAGGTTGGTGATACTGAAGGGAGTCGATTGTGTTTTTGATAATACTGTTTATATCTATTCGCTCAAAATGAGGTTCCGATTGTCTGGAAAAATTTAGTAAGTTTGAGATTATCGATTTGCAACGGTATGTTTCATTCGATATTATTTTTAAATATTCAGAGAAAATTTCCAGTTCTTCTTTTTCAGTATATTTTCCCGGACGGTTTAGTATTGAGATAAGTCTTTCGTTCAGTCCTTCCGCACAACCCGCAACGGAAGCAAGCGGATTATTTATTTCATGGGCAAGTCCTGTGGCAAGAGTTCCGATGCTTGCCAATTTTTCAGATTGTACTAACCTGCGCTGCGTATGCTGCAATTTTTTATATGCCTCTCTTATTTCAAGGGTTCGTTCTTCAACGTTCTGTTCCAGGGTATTGCGTGCCTCTGTTAACTGCCGTGTTCTGGCATCAATAATTCTCGATGCCTTCAGAACTATCAGATAGAGGGCTATGAACAACCCTCCCATTGCGGAACCTGTCATGAGGGTGGCCTTTTGATGTGCCTTTGCGATTTGCTTTTTTAACGCGGACATGTCCTGGTAGATTTCCAATACCCCAACCTGCGCCTTTTTCGTTCCCTCCGCATCCATTTCATAAAAGGGGTAATAACTTTCAAGCAAGGTTTCCGGAACGTAGGCGCCTTTTGAATCCACGGTGCCCGAGAGACGCAGCGCGGAAGCCGGAATGCCGTTAATGGCAGAATCTAATTTTTTATTTTCACCCCGGTTTATAGCAAACCCGATATGTTCCGATAGGGTGCTATAAATAATATTTCCTTCAAGGTCGTACAAATACAGTTTTTTTATATTTAAGCCGTACAAATTCTCTTTTACGGTATTGTCTAATTTTCTCAATTGCCTTCGATTATTTTCCAAATCGATTTTCCCCGATTTTTTCAGGGTGGGAATAAGAAAGTCTTTATAAAGTTCATAATTTATGTGTGTGATAAAATTATGTGCGTACTTTTCGCTTCGCTTAACCAATTCCTGGGATTCAAGTCTGGCAAATACTTTTCCGATAACAAAACTCAATATGACAATGATTACAAAGCTTGTGAGGGTGTAGTATAAAATTAAATTAAATTTCTCAGGATGTAATATTTTTTTAAATTTTGGCATAATTTATTTTATGTGGTGGAAAAAGGTAAAGCAAGGACGAACAGGCGACCAGAAAATAGCGCGGGGTCATTATCGTTAATCAGGTAAGGTTCTCGAAGGATGAATAATAAGGGTTTATACATTTTAAATAAAATTCATTGCAAGGTTGCTGTTTCAAAAATCTGACCTCTGATTAACCAGTCCTTACCATTTAACTATTGCCTGAACAAAAGATTTGCCATGAATACCTTCTCCCGCCTCATTTTCAACTTCATATTCAAACTTAAATATTACCTGTTTTATGGGTGAATAGTTTATTCCAAATGCAATCCGGTCGGCTTCGTTTCCGTCTGTAATATCTTTGTTTGGATCCACTGAATCGAAACGCAAAACCCCTTCAAGATATTTTAAATAATCCAGATCGAAGGGATACCGGTAAGTAGTTTGAACGTAATAGCCGTTTCTGTGATAATTCCCCCCATCTTCTGCCTTTTGTTCTACCCTGCTTGTAATATATTCCCCCCGGATTTCCAGATTTCCCCTTTTCAACTGAAAATCAGCGCCTAAAAAATCTATATCCCGTTTGTTGTTTTCATCATATTTTCCCCTTGAATATGAGCCGCCCACTTCAAATCCCGGAAAACACTCGAAGGCGATTCTTCCCCCCAGGGTCTTGCTGCTATTATTATCCCATAATTTCTGCACATCATTTGGTTCCGGGCCCTTGAGTCCATTTGTTATCGCGAATTCATATTTAAACCGTGTATTTAAAAATAAAGGAAGTGTTCCAAAAAACATTCCCCCATTGTCTGAATATGTTCCGGGAATAATCCTGATAGAAGGCAAAGGGCGGTCCACAAGTTTGTTAAAAGGGCCTTCTTCCGCAAACCGCTCAATACCAAACGGATACAAAAACCTGCCTGCGCGTATTTGCAGTACATCGCTTACTATTTCATAATTAAAGTGAAATGTTTCCAATTCAAATTGATTGAATCCCTCTTCAATCTCAAGTTCTGATACAAAAGAGAGTTTTTTTGTTATACGTTTGCCAAGCCAGAGAACGAGTTCATTCCCCTCCAAAAACTTTGAAGAAGGCTGCTGGGAATCATCATCTCTTCCTTTTACTGGGGTGGTGATTGCAAAAAAACCATGAAACTCAAATTTCTTCTCGTCATCTTTTTCCGGGAGAATGGCGTCAACGTCAAAATAAAAATCCTGCGGGAAAAAGCTACGTCTTTCTTTCTGGAGACTCAATGGCGCGGACGGCATAACTTCCTTTTCATCCCTTTCCGCATAGACTATACAGGCAAAGAAAATGAAGGAATGAACTATGAAAAATTTAGTCAAATAAAATTTCATAGAAAAGGGGCATCTAAAAAATTGGAATATTCAAAGATTAAGTATGGTATCCACGAGGATTCTGCAAAGATACCATATTTTATGCTGTTCTCAACCCTTATTTCTCAAGCTTTTTGGGTGATATTTGTCTGGTTTTCACTATATTTAATTGACAAATTAGCTCTTTATCTAAAAAAATACACAACATATGTGTTATTTATTAAAAGTTTAAATAAAAAGCCCGTTTCTTGTAAAAGGCAATAGAACAATGTAAAGCTGTTTCCATATGACAAGCAATGTTTCAAATAAACATTAACTTTGAAGAACATGAGTGATTAAATACCCTATCTTGGCTAAAGCGCCTGTTACGGAAGCCCTTATAGATATTCGCATATAAGGGTAAGGGGCAAATACTTCGTCCCTACTATTCATTTTTCTAAAAACTAAAATGTAACGATTTGTTTGACTATCCATTAATTAAAAGGTTATTATAACCACCTTGAAAAATGGAGTTTTTGCAAATATTTCCGGAAGGGATGAAATGAGAGTGAAAAAGGATACCTCTATTTCTTTATTCTATGACATGGTGGAACTGATGGAAAGGTTACGCGGCAAGGACGGCTGCCCGTGGGATAAAGAACAAAACCATGTAACCTTAAAACCCTATTTGGTGGAAGAGACATACGAAGTAATCGATGCAATAGATTCAGGCATACCGGACAAACTTAAAGAGGAACTGGCGGACCTGTTTCTGCAAATTATCTTCCACTGTCAAATTGCAAGGGAAAAAAAAGAGTTTGATATCAACGATGTAATGAAATTATGTCTGGACAAAATGATGCGCCGCCATCCCCATGTTTTTGGCGATTCGACAGCATCTACTTCAGAAGAAGTGGTTCAGCAGTGGGAGGCGATTAAAAAACAGGAGAAGGGATACGAAGAACGAAAATCTGCTGTTGATGGACTGCCAAAGCATCTTCCCGCGCTTCAAAAAGCGCAAAAAGTACAGAAGAAGGCGGCAAAAGTGGGATTTGACTGGAAAGATATAAACGATGTCATAGCAAAAGTGGAAGAAGAAATGGAGGAAGTTAAAGAGGCTATCGCAAAGAAAGAAACAAAAGACATGGAGGAAGAAATCGGAGATCTTTTGTTTTCCGTGGTGAATCTTTCCCGTTTTTTACAGTTTGACACAGAAAATATACTTCATAAAACCATATATAAATTTGTAGACCGCTTTAAAAAAATAGAAAAAGAACTTGCTTCCTGCGGAAAAGATATTGAACAGTGTTCGATAGAAGAATTGGATGCTCTCTGGAACAAGGTAAAAATGAATGCCCGGAAAAATATTTAAACTCCGGCAAAACGGCACGAACACCAGCACGGAGACGGTTGCAGGCTCGACTACGTTTTTGACAATGTCATACATCATATTCGTCCAGCCTGCGGTACTTTCCGGTTGCGGGATGGATTTTGGTGCTGTCATGACGGCGACGTGCATTTCCAGTGCATTTGCGTGCATACTCATGGCACTTCTTGCCAATTATCCCATACCGCCGGCGTTTTATTACTTATTACTTATTCTGTCGTTTTTCGGATTGCGTGAACTGGTAATATTTATCATACCCGATTCGTTAAAAAGCGCCATTGCCGTTGGAATCGGATTGTTGATTGCGCTGGTAGGGTTTGATATGGCGGAATTATTGTGGATAAACCTGGCGTCCTTGTTGGACTCGGCGACCCTAAATCGCCGGAAATGTGGTTACCGCTGTTTGGCGTCATTGCAATAGGAACAATGGTGGCCCTTAAAATCCGGGGAGCAATCTTGTATGGACATTCATAGGGGTCCCCCTCGGGTTGGTACATTATCAGGGTATTGTCAGCATGCCACCCTCAATAGAACCGACATTATTAAAATGCGACCCCGTTAAAATACTGACTCACCCAGGGCTTATTTCCATCGTTTTTGTTTTTTTCTTTTTAGACCTTTTTGATACCGTAGGAACGGTAGTCGGAGTTGGGGAACAAGGGGGATTCTATAAAAACGGAAAAATCCCACGGATAAAACGAGTGTTTCTATCGGACGCAATGGGAACAATAAGCGGCGCAATACCAGGCACTTCAACAGTCACCAGCTATATTGAAAGCGCGGCTGGAATTCAATTGGTTTTATTTCATATTCCATTTTAAAACTCATTACTGAAAAAGCACGCAATACCCACTGGGCAATCCATTTGGTGTCCGCTACATTTATTACCAGATACTTTTTTTTAAGAACGTAATAGATTTTTGATTCTGTTGTGTGTTATGATTTTATCTTTTATAAAAACCGTTTGAAGGATACAGTGCTATTTTTGCTTCTTTAGAAAACAAATGAAATGTGTTGCGATAGATTTTGAGACGGCAAATGCAAAGCGTTCCAGTGTTTGTTCTTTGGGATTGGCGATAATTGAAGAACAAACGATTGTAAAAAGGACGTCATGGCTTATCAGGCCACCGGAGCTTTACTTTGATCCGTTTAGTACATATATCCACGGGATCTCAGCAAAAGATGTAGAAGACAAACCGGAATTTTATCAATTGTGGGACGAAATATTTCCGTTCCTGGAAGGCAGTTATCTCGTCGCCCATAATGCAAGTTTTGATATGAGTGTATTGTGCTGCATTCTCGATGTGTACAAAATACCTTACCCGCCTCTCAATTATTTTTGCACCCTTGCAATAGCCAAACGTGTTTGGCCGGGGCTTCTTGGATACGCACTTAATAAAATTTCCCGATATCTTGAAATTGAGTTCAAACACCATGACGCAGAAGAAGACGCCGTGGCATGTGCAAAAATCCTGCTCCATGCATACAATGAACTCGGCGTGAATAATCTTGAAGAATTGGCAAAAAAAATAAAATTGCCCGAAAAATACCTCCTCCCGGACAATTTTACACCAACACTTAATCCACAGGTAAGTATTTCGAGTGTTAAGAAAGAGTAACAAATATTCGCAACTATCTTTCACCGTCCGCAATTTGCAGTTTGCCGACTGTAGATTGCCGATTGCCGACTGTACAGTATTCCCCATTAATAAAGGAGACCAGGGGGGCTGTTTACCTCAACTTACTGGGAAGGCACGAACATTTCCGACGGTTCTACACATCCGACATTTTAAAAATTACTCCGTAGTTTTCAGGGAAGATACATAATGCCCGATGGTTAACCCCTGGGCTACTATTGAAAACACGACGATTATGTAAGTTATTGTCAATAAGACCTCCCTCGATTCCCCTGCAGGAAGCGACAGGGCAAGCGCTACGGAGATACCGCCGCGCAATCCGCCCCATGTGAGGATTTTTATGGCATTCGGACTGAATTCTTTCAGAAAACGCATGAGCGTCACCGGCACACCCACACTTATAAAACGGGCTATCAACACGATAGGAATCATTATAAGCCCGGCAATCAGGTAATTTATTTTTATGGTAACCACCAGCACTTCCATCCCGATCATGAGGAAAAGAACCGCGTTTAATACTTCATCGATCAACTCCCAAAAAGAGTCCAGGTGGCCGCGTGTTTTCTCGCTCATCGCAAGGGTAACAAGTATCTCTACCTGATAGTTATCAACTGCCTTAAGCATAAAAAAAGCGATCATGCCAGTCACAAACCCAAAAACGATTCCTCCGACCGCTTCCTCGATAAAGAGAAAGGAGATGTGCTGAAAGGTCACTTCGTGCCCACCGGTTGCAATTTCCAAAAGGATTAAAAATACAACTACCGCAACTCCGTCATTGAAAAGGCTCTCGCCTGTGATTTTTGTTTCAAGGCTCTTGGAAACCCCCGCTTTCTTCAGTATGCCAATAACTGCGATAGGGTCTGTCGGGGCGATGAGCGCTCCAAACAAAAGGCAGTAAATGTAGGATAACTTGATATTCACCAGCGCAAATACCAGCCATGCCAGACTGCCCACAATAAAAGTATTTGCTATAATTCCAAATGTCGCCAGAATAATAATGATATACTTATGTTTTGAGAGGTCTTCCAGGTTGACATGTAACGCCCCCGCAAAAAGGAGAAAACTGAGCATGCCGTTCATAAGCGTTTTATTAAAGTCAATCCGGTTCAAAGCATATGCCGCTTTCACATGGATTTCTCCCAACCCGAACAGCCCCAATATTACAATGACCAAAGAAGTGAGAATTGTTATCAGCAAAATACCGATAGTGGTGGGAAGCTTTATGAGGCGAAAGTTTATGTAGCTGAAAATAGCTGCAAGGCTAATCAGGATTGCGATAAGGCTAAACATTCCCATAGTGTTAGTTTTTATGCAATTAATTTACAAGTGTTACACATTATCGTATCTTCGCGTTAAAAATACGCTTCATTTGTTGCAGTGCATATACATGATCTTTTTTAGTAAGCGCAGCTACACAATTTTGCGGAATAGTCACCGCGTAGCCCCTCATATATGCATCACAAACTGTGTACAATACGCAAATATTAGTAACCACCCCTGTAATTATCAAATGCGTTGCACCAAACTGTTTTAATACTTTTTGCAATGATGTTTTGTAAAAACATGAGTAGCGCTTCTTGGTAACGAGAAAATCATCTTTCCCCGGCGCCAGTTCCTTAACTATACACGCCCCTTCTGTTCCTTCAACGGCATGTTCCGGCCATAAGGAAAACTCCGGATCATTTTTTATGTGAGCGTCACAACAATAAATAACCGGAATGCCTGATTTTCTCGCCGACAGTATTTCCTTTTTTATTCCGGGAATAATGTCCCTTGCTGCCGGCACTTCCAGCGAAGCGCCTTTTTTAACGAAATCATTGAGCATATCACAAATAAGCAGCGCAGTATTAGCACTGTTAAGATTTTTTGTTTTAACCAATATCTTTTCCTGTTCCATTATTTGGCCTGATTATCGCCAATGAAAGAATAAAAGTCAAACAGAATGAATGAAATGGGGGAAATCTGTTTGGATTCCTTTTTAAAGTTAGTTAAAATTGAATCGCAACTTTTGTTTTTGCCGACGTAGGGGCGTATTGCAATACACCCCTACAAGAATGGTTTGAAATTTTTATACGTTTAATCAATTTTGCACACTATTTATCTGTCATGATTAACCTGGTCGATTATAAAAACGAACGGCAGTATAAAACTGTTTTCTTTGAAACATTTGGATGCCAGATGAACAAACTCGATGCGGAATTGTCATTGGGGCTTTTACAGGAAGACGGTTACAGCATTGTTGACAAGGTCGAAGAGGCGGACGTCATTTTATACAATACATGCAGTGTGCGCCAGCACGCTGAGGACAAGGTATATTCACATCTTGGCGCATTGAGAACCCTCAAGAAAAAACATCCCGATGTAATCATAGGCGTACTTGGCTGCATGGCGCAAAAGGACGCACAATCTATTTTCAAACGCATGCCCCACGTTGATCTGGTCTGCGGTACCAGGATGTTTACCCGGCTGCCTGAATTACTTTTGAAGATCAGGAACCATGGCAACCACGTTCTTGCTGTAGATGAGGATGAAATTGTTGATGTAAAAAGAATTGCCGCATACCGGCCAAACGTCTATCAGGCATTCGTCACCGTTATGAGAGGATGCGATAATTACTGTTCCTACTGTATTGTTCCCTATGTACGGGGTAGGGAGGTCAGCAGGACAATTGCTGACGTTGAGCGAGAAGTGTTGGAGCTTGTTTCAAACGGTTGCAGGGAAATTACCCTACTCGGGCAAAACATAAATTCATACGGAAAGAGTTTGCCGGGGAACATCACCCTTGGAGACCTCCTTATTGAATTGAATGGCATCGAAAAACTCGAACGGCTACGATTTGTAACTTCACACCCAAAAGACATGTCCCGCGACCTTATCCGCACCATGAGCCAACTTGATAAAGCCTGTGAATATTTACACATGCCTGCACAGTCCGGATCAGACCGGATACTAAAAAAAATGCATCGTGGTTATACGGCAGGTTATTACCGAGAACTCATACAATACGCGAGGGACCTCATGCCCACTATTAAAGTGGCAGGCGATTTCATTGTAGGTTTTCCGGGAGAAACGGAAGAAGATTTTCAGGAAACCGTGTGTTTAATGGAAGACATTCGCTTTCAAAACAGCTTCATATTCAAGTATTCAACCCGCACAGGCACTAAGGCTGCAGAACTGACAGACGACGTGCCTGATGAAATAAAGAAAAAAAGAAATACAACGCTACTGGATTTGCAAAAGAAAATCAGCCTTGAAGAAAATAAAAAACTGATTGGCAGGAAGCTGCAGGTGCTTGTCGAAGGCGCAAGCAAATCAGACCCCAACAAACTCTCCGGCAGGACGCGGCAGAACAATATTGTTGTGTTCAAGGGACAACCAGCGCTGGTGGGCACACTTGTGGATATAACAATAAATGAAGCAACAGACCTTACACTTTTTGGCACAATATAGCATTTCCCCTAACTATCTAACCCACGTAAAACCGGTAATCAGATTTTACATGTAGGGGCGAATTAGTTGCTATAAATTGATATACTCAATCAGACTGAAACCAGTGGTTTCAGTCTGATTGAGTATATAACAACTGAGCAGGGTAATGTTTACAAGAAACAAAAAATTCCATATTCAGATAATGTGATATTTTGTACTAAATAAACGGAGACGTAGCAGCTTTGTAGCAAATGCTTTGCCTCTATACTTTACAATTTTTTTAATCTGTACTACTATCCAGCAACTTCTTGTTTTTAATGCTCGTTTTTCAAAAGGCATAACCGTGAAGCATTGATTGGATGAGGCTTGCGTAAAGTTTGGAGCATTGAGGTTTTTGTCATTTGAATTTGTTGCGGCCAAAGGCTGCGCAAAGTAACTTGTAGTTCTACTTTCGTATTTGGCGTTTTGTGTTTGTCTGGCTGTTGGCGTGTTCAGGTTAGGTGTGATAATCGGCATTGATAGAGACGTATTCTTTTGATAAATCACACGTCCGGATTGTATCCGAGTAATCTCCGGTTCCTATTTGCAGTTTGATAAAAATATCACGCGCTTGCATAGAAGTTTTTAGGGTGGCATGATCAAAAGAGGCGGGCATTCCCTTTTCATACACAAGCACATCATTGATATGAAGCGTGGTATTTGCTTCGTCAAGCTCAACCCCGGCATATCCGGCGGCAGAAACGATACGCCCCCAGTTTGGGTCGCTTCCGTGCATTGCTGTTTTTACGAGAGGTGAATCTCCGATGGTTCTGGCGGTTTTGGTAGCGTCATTGAGGGATTTTGCACCCGTTACAAAGATTTGAATGAATTTTGTTGCCCCTTCCCCGTCCAGAATAATGGCTTTTGCCAGCCATCCGGCAACGTAGTCGAGCCCTTTCTGAAACAGTGATAATTCGGCCCCTTCAGACGTCACCTCAACGCCGGAAGCCCCGTTTGCAATAATGGCGGCGGTGTCGTTTGTACTCATGTGCCCGTCAATCGTGATACGGTTAAAAGATTGCTCTGCTGAATGTACAAGGCACGTATGCAAAAGGTCTGCTGAAATTTTAGCATCGGTCGTTAAGAAACAGAGCATTGTGGCAAGGTTTGGGGAGATCATTCCTGCCCCCTTGCAGATTCCTCCAATGAACACTTCTTTTCCTTGTGTTTTTATTTTAATCGCAATGCTTTTGGGTCTTGTATCCGTGGTCATAATCGCCTGCGCGATTGATCTTCCATGCGCAGGGGTATTGCCTAAAGAGGCGGATGCCTGCTGAATCCCCGCGGAAATTTTATCCATTGGCAAGTGTTTGCCTATGATGCCTGTGGAAGATACCAAAATTTCTTCCGGAGGAATTGCGAGGAGTTTTGACGTTATCAATGCCATCTCTTCAGCATCTTTGTAACCACGCTCCCCTGTGCATGCATTAGCATTGCCGCTGTTTACCACTACTGCACGAAGTTTTCCGCCCCGGGTGTTTTTTCTCCCCAGCAGTACAGGCGCAGCACATATCTTGTTTGTTGTGAAAAGAGCCGCTCCCGTTGCAGAGGTTTTTGAGAAAATTATGCCCAGGTCAAGACTCTCTTTTGCTGTTTTTATTCCACAATAAGTTCCTGAAGCCTGAAACTCTTTTGGAGTGACTATGCCCCCTGAAGGAAGTTCTTGTAAGTATTCGGGTACGTGTTCTTTCATGTATTAGGGGAACGTTTTATTGCCTGAAGTTTGAAGTATATTTTCAACGTAATAAACGGGAAAAATTCCTTATAAAACAAACACTGCGGCAGCTACAACGGTTGTCCATAAACCGTGCTTATCTCCTCTTGCCGCCTGAGTAATATTCCTTGTCTTTACAATCTTCCCGCTCATCCGGTAAATTTCTTTGCGTTCATCGTAGTTTTTCTCAGGGTCAAATTCGATACCCAGGGTGCTTGCTAACATGCTAGCCGCAAGGTCTTCAGCATAATCGCCGGATTTTTCCTCAGTTTCTCCGAAGGCATGGTGCTCGCTCAGATATCCATAACCCACGGTTGAAGGTATGGCCATACCGACGGAAGCGGTTATCATCCTGTTTGGTTCGCAAGTAGAATTTTCGCTCATTACACAGAAAACGACCTGCCCGGCCTTTAGCATGGGAACTCCCTGTGGCTTGGAGATTATCTTGCAATTTGGCGGACATATACTGGATACGCGTACCAAATTACATTTTTCTATACCAGCTTTTCTTAAGGCAAGTTCAAAGGATTGCAATTTGTCTTTATGTTTCCCAACGCCTTTTGTAAAGAAAACCATCTTTGGTATCATCATAATTATAATTCCTTCGAGAATGGTTGATTGTGTAAGATTTATAAAATGAAAAGAATTCTGGCGAGAATGGTTGATTGTGTAAAGTTTATAAAATGAAAAGAATTCGGGTAGTGAAACAAATTTCAGTATGAAAAGCAACATAATTATCACAAATAAAACAGGTGGTTTTTTTGTGGCGTAACTTCTAGCGCTGCCAGCTTATATCGATTAATTTCCGGAGCGATTCTTTCGCCCTTCCTTCATCGATAGACCGACCGGCGACGTCTATTCCCTCTCCGAAGGTTTTTGCCTTTCCTCCGGTGATGATTGCGGCCGCGGCATTCATAAGGACAATATCTCTTTTAGGGCTACGGACGCCGTTGAATACCTCTTTCATTGCCAGCGCACTCTCTTCCGGTGAATTTACCATAAGATCTGAAAGGCTGGATTTTTTTATTCCAAAATCCTGAGGTTCTATATAGTAGCTTTTTATTGCGCCGTCAGCAAGTTCGCAGATTTTTGTTTTTCCTGTGACGGTGATTTCGTCCAGACCGTCAAGTCCGTGTACAACAAAAGCATGTTTATCGCCTAACCGCTTTAGGGTTTCCGCAATGATAAAGGTCAGGTGTTCATTATATACCCCCAGAATACGGTGGACAGCGCCTGCAGGATTTGCGAGAGGCCCGATAAGATTAAATATTGTCCGTATCCCTATTTCCTTTCTTGGTTTGCCCGCATGTTTCATTGCCTGGTGTAAAAGAGGTGCAAAGAGAAATCCAACATTCGCAGCCTCAATACACTTCTCTACTGTTTTTACATCTGCCGCGATATTAACACCCAACCGCTGCAAAACATCCGCACTGCCACAATTACCCGAAACCGCTTTGTTCCCGTGTTTTGCGACTTTTATGCCCACTCCCGCTATAACAAATGCAGCCGCGGTAGAAATATTGAATGTGTTTTTTGCGTCACCGCCTGTTCCGCAGGTGTCAACAATTATCCCTGTACCGGCGTTTATCTGTAAGGCTTTTTGTCGTATCGCCAGCGCACACCCTGTTATTTCATCAACGGTTTCACCTTTCATACATAAGGCAGTTAAAAACGAGGCAATTTGAGACTCTGTCGCATACCCTTCCATAATTTGTGTCATAGCGGCAAAGCTTTCTTCCTGGCTCAAATTCCTTCTGTTTGTTAGTTTGTAAATTATTTCCTTGTTAAACATGGCGTTAAACATTCAAAGAGTAAAGGGTTGTTTTTTCCTCTTTCAAGAAACAGACAGATTAGATGTACGATTTACGATTTTAAATCGCACTTCGTAAACCGTACCTTGTAACATCCCAACTTCCGGCAGGCAGTGCCTGCCCTACATGGCTTCTTTTCCGAAGCAGACATAGATTTTGATACATATTTACCGTTCAGGTCAATTTTTTACTTGACGGATAATGACATAAGTTTTACAATTATCCTTTAATTTTTACAGACCAAATATTATAGAAAGGCTTTAAGGAGATTTATGGCAAAAATATTGATTACATCCGATGAAAACATAAGAGATGCTCTTCGAAGGTTCAAGAAAATGTGTGATAAAGAAGGTATTATTAACCAGTCAAAACGCATTGCGTATTTTGAAAAACCTTCGGAGAAAAAACGTCGTGAAGAAAGCCGTCGTATAAAAAATATTAAAAGGGCTCAAAAGCTGGGCATTTCAGGACAAACAGTGGTTGCACGCACAAGCTTTACCCGTTCTGGCAGAAATAATTAACGGACGCCTCGTTTACAGAGGTGTTCTCCATGGTATTTTTGGTGCGTCGCCCCATAAAAGCTCGAGGTCATAAAAATGACGCATTTCCTGGCAAAAAAGGTGAAGCACCACATCTCCATAATCGATTAGTATCCATTTCGCCTCCGCATATCCCTCTATGCCGCTACGATAAATCCCATACTCTTTCATTTTTAGTTCAACTTCATCTGCAATACCCTGCAACTGACGGCTGTTCAATCCACTGCAAATAACGAAGAAATCGGCAATAAAGGATACCTCTTTTACCTCCAATATTACTATTTCTTCCGCTTTTTTATCGTCTGCAATTCTGGCAAATATAATTGCCTTTTCTTTAGAATCTAACGTTTTTTCTCTCCTTAAAACATAAAGTTTTTTTATTGAGTTTACAAAGCATCTTCGAAACCCGGATTATAGTGTGCTGAGGATTCGACATCCGCAATGTTGCTCCCGCAATAGAAACAAAACTTTGCGTATTTGGGATTTACGGATGCACAATCATCGCACCTGTAATACAAAAGCGTTCCGCATAAAATACAAAAATTTGCGCCTTTTGCATGATGATCAAACTGGCAATGAGAATTAGGGCATATTTTGCACTCTGCTTCCGCGTGGCTATTATTCGCCATAATTTTACCTCCTCTCTTTAAACGACCGCAATTTTGTAAAGGACTGTTGCAGTTAAAAAATACTACTACCTGCCACGGTTAAACAGGTTTATTGTAGCACTTTAGTTTTTTGAAAAATTCCAGCAATGTAGTGCGACGAGGTTCGTCGCACCAAAAAAAACAGTGCGATAAGGAATAGGGTCTACTCAAAACAATGCGACGAACCTCGTCGCACTACAAATCATTATTTCCAGTTTCAAAAGACTAAAGTGTACTATTTGTTTGACTATACCTTACGAGTGCACAAATTACGAAATGTAGAGCGAAGTACCACTTTGCTGATACCAATATATAGAGTAAGCGAAGAGACTCTTCGCTCTACAATTGAAAGCACAATTTGTGCACTCGTAAGGTATATATAAGCATGGCGCTGAATGTTTCAATTCAACGCCATGCTTTAGTTACCGCTAATTAAGGTGTAAAAAAGCGCTGATTTGTTCCGAATATTTAAGAGTGATTCCTGCAAAGACGACTGATACTACTGACATCAGCTTTAATAAAATATTTAACGACGGGCCAGAAGTATCTTTGAACGGATCCCCTACCGTATCTCCCACTACGGCTGCTTTATGCGCATCAGAGCCTTTTCCGCCAAATGCACCGCCTTCGATATATTTTTTTGCGTTATCCCATGCGCCGCCGGCGTTTGCCATGAAAACGGCCAGCAGAAATCCGGTCGTTAAGCTTCCCGCCAGGAGACCCACAATGCCAGGCACCCCCAGTATTAAACCGGTTGCAATTGGGGTCAGAAGCGCAAGTACAGATGGAAGTATCATTTCTCTCTGAGCGCCCTTAGTGCTTATGGAGACGCATGCGGCGTAATCCGGCGGGTTTTTCCCCTCCATAATACCAGGAATTTCGCGGAATTGCCTTCTTACCTCCTCTACCATACTACCCGCGGCACGCCCTACAGCCTTCATTGTCAATGCGCAAAAGACAAAGGAGATTAACCCCCCAATAAATAAACCGACCAACACCTTTGGATTAATTAAGGTAATATTCATAGAGGCCATAAGGTCGGCTAAGGTTGCTTTTGCTATGTCAATGTTTATGCCGGCAACCTGTATGACATGTGTTCCTGCACGCTCCAATCCTATTTTTACCTGCTCTACAAATGACGCAATCAATGCCATTGCGGTTAAAGCGGCCGACCCAATCGCAAACCCTTTCCCTGTGGCAGCCGTTGTGTTTCCTAAGGCATCCAGTGCATCTGTTCTTTCCCTGACGTACGGCTCAAGCCCGCTCATCTCCGCGTTACCGCCTGCATTGTCCGCAATTGGCCCATAGGCATCGGTAGCAAGAGTAATGCCTAGCGTGGAAAGCATGCTTACTGCGGCAATGGCAATGCCATACAGGCCGAGTGAAGTATTTGCGAAACCACCGGCAAAGCCAAAGCTTAATAAAATTGCAACCGAAATTGTTACCACAGGGATAATAGTAGATTTCATGCCCGTTGCAATGCCATCGATGATAACCGTCGCAGGGCCTGTTTTCGCATGCCCCGCTATGCCTTTTGTTGGTGAATAATTTGAGGAGGTATAATATTCTGTACCTTTGCCAATAATTATACCGGCAATTAATCCGGTAAATATGGAACCCCAAACACCGAAGTTTTGGGGCAGCATAAATTTAATAACGATTGCCGATGTTATCAGTATCAGAATCGAACTTATGTTAACTCCTTTCCCCAAGGCTTTCAAAAGTTCTTTTTGCGTCGCCTCTTCTTTTGTCTTCACCGTATATATGCCTATAATGGAGAGAATAATACCTACTCCCGCCAATATCATGGGCACAACCATTCCGGCGATGCCTAAACCTGCGGTTATTGCCAATGCAGCGCATGCCAGCATTGAATTGTAATAGGATTCATACAAATCAGCTCCCATGCCTGCCACGTCGCCAACATTGTCGCCGACGTTATCCGCAATGGTCGCAGGATTTCTCGGGTCATCTTCAGGAATGCCCGCCTCTATTTTTCCTACCAGGTCGGCCCCGACATCTGCGGCTTTGGTGAATATTCCACCGCCAACCCTGGCAAATAGTGCCTGAGAGCTTGCGCCTATGCCAAAACACGGTAACATCATCGCCATATCCAGCAAGGTAAAATTGGTAAATTTGCGAAACACAAAAAACCACAAGGAAATATCCAGAAGCCCCATTCCCACAACTACAAGCCCCATCACCGCGCCGCTTCTAAAAGCAATCTGTAATCCCTGGTTTAACGATTTCCTTGCGCCTTCTGCGGTTCTTGCACTTGCATTTGTTGCTGTTTTCATCCCCAAAAATCCGGCAAATCCCGATAAAAAAGCGCTGGACAGGAACGCGAAAGGCACTACTGTCGATTGGAGTTTTAATCCGTAGGAGATGAAAAGAAGTACGAGAAATGCACCGACAATAAAGATGCCGATTACCTTATATTGTTGTTTTAGATATGCATAAGCGCCTTTCCGTACGTGCATTGCAATGGAAATCATCTTTTCATTGCCCTCCGGAAATTTCATAACGCCTCTGTAAAATTTCATTGCGAAGAAAAGACCGCATATTGCTCCAAACGGGGCAATCCACCAAAGTATAGGTATTGAGCGAGAACTATCTTCTGCTGTGCCTTTAGTTGACATTAGGGGGTGCCCGATGTCAAACGCAGGCATCTCCGTGCTTATCTTTGCGGCTGTTTGAGCCTGGGCATTGTGAGAAAAAATATCTGACTTTACCGCCCCAAAGATAAAAATGGTCAACATCAAAAGTATCATTATGATACTCACACGGTTGACTTTAAATATAAGATTAAAAATACGTAAAAAATTATTCATCGACGTACATTATTCTCCTTTCTGCCAATCATTTCTTTAATTTAAAAATATAACGAAGCAAAGTAATACAACACATTCACTAAAAGATTTATTTCTCCCAGTCTTGCAAGACGGAATTGTCGGCTTTATTTATTGTATCGCACAAAACCATTTTTTTCTCTTCCAGCTTTTTGATAAACGTTTTTACCTCTACCAGCGTATCTTCAGGGTATTTTTCGCCATATTCTTTCCATTCCTTTATTGCAGTTTCAACATAATCAAGGGCACTTCCAAAATTCCCCTCTTCTTCTGCACATAGCGCCGCTTTCCACAAGGTATGGCAAATGGTTCTTTCTATCGCAGCGATATTTCTCAGCTTTGGCGCGTTTACAACAGATTTTCCCATCCAGAAAAGGGCGGCTTCGTAATTGTCTTCCCCATCTTCTTTTTTCAATTGTTCCCTGTTAAATGTTGCATATTTAAAGTACCGTTGATCAAACAAATGCGCATACATAAACCCTAATTCAAAAAAAAGATCACCGCTCCCGGGATTTTTCAACGCCCCTTTCTTTGCGAAATGCAATCCAGCGCTGACCCATTTCCATTTGTTTTGCGGCGAATCCCATTCATGGGCGATATTATATGCCATATTCCATGCCTGAAAGATCCAAACCGCAGGAAAATCAGGCTGTAATTTAGATATGAGATTGTTAATAGTCAACAATTCATAATATTTTTTCTCCTCGTGCCTGGCAAGCGCCCTTACCCACAGAAGGTCAACGACAATGCCACGAAGCCCGCCGGACAAAAGCAAAGGAATTGTTTCGGCAGGAGAATAATTCACTGGCGTTGCTGTTGAATTATTCCGGTAAGAAATTACACCTATATTGACAAAAAAGATGATACATAGCAGTGCATATAAAAATAAGCGCCTTTTTCGCAGCATTCCGTACTTAAAAGAATTCTCTCTTTTTTAATAGTATGCAAGAAATAAGAGTACAAATTAGTACGTATATTACCGTATATTGCACAGAGAATCCAATGGTTTCTAAAGGGATATTTATACCCTTTAAAAGATATGCCAGGCTGTCAAATCTTTTAAAATCAGGCAAAATAAACGAAACCCATTCTAAGGGTTTTTTAGAGAAATACTCCATATATATCATAAAGATATTTGGGTTTTTTATCATCCCATGTAATGCGTGTTCATGTGTGCCGGAATGATGCAATAATAATGAAAAGTCTTTTACGAAATCCAGTAAATGTCCGCATAGGAAGACAGTAAATGCCAATAAAATGCTGACCGGCGCGGAGAGATATGCAGAACCCATTACGGCAACCGCGATTATCAGTAAAAATTTCAAAAAGGTTACGGCTATTGCCTTCGCATAGTTGAATACAAATCCTCTTTGCAGGGAGAAGACCTTCACACTGTTTTGTGTAGCGCCAATATAATCAGTAACAAGAACCGGAAAAGCGGTTATTTTAATATCGTTGTGTGTTTTTATGATTCCCGGGTTTATGCTGACCGTTAATATTTCGTCTGCCTTTGCAGAAAAAACCTCTGTCTTGTTTTCTTCCGGGTGAATGCCTTCGATTCCAATTGCAAGGGGGATCGTATCTGCGATATCCCTGCTGCTATCCAATTTAAGATGAAGTTCCACTTCAAAGGGAAAGGTTTTTTCGGCTTTTTCGTGCAAATTGGGAAAGTTCCATACGGCGACACCTTCTCCCCCACCCATGATCCAGCGAATCCTTTCTTTTTCACGATGCACATTCCCCTGAATATGAAAATGCTGAGCATTGAATTCTTTACGGGCCTTGAACAATCCTTTTTGTTCCGATAGCCGGTGAGAGGAGGCACAAAAAACAAACACAATATTGACAAAACCCAATACGGCCAGGATAAAAGCCGCTAACAATGAAAAACCAAGTGTTTTGCCGGCAACAAATTTAAAAGGAGAAACAGGTTTTGAAAGAACACTAAAAATGGTTTTTTTTTCAATATCGTACGGTAACGAAATTGCGGAGTAGATGATTATTCCGGTTATGCAAAAAACCGTCACTACCTGAAAAAACAATATCAGCATTATTTTTGGCAGTGCGTCGGGTTCATTTGCCGATGAAATTAACGGCGATATTGCCAAAATAATGGCGCCGGAGCCAATTAATATGTGAGGTATTTTTTTTCTAATAGCCTCTCGTAATGTATGAGTGGCAAGAGTTAGTACCATCAGTCCGAATGAGAAAATACTCTAATTGTGCTGCTGTATGATGTTAACAAACAGTTCCTCCAATGTTGAACGATGAGGATGCATAGAAAGTACTTCGCCGTTTTTCTCCGCTATAAATTTTTTTACCAATTCTAAATCGCCGTCAGATAGGTTTTTGACCAGAAACTCCATTACTTCGTTTCGGCAAAGCAATTCCTTCACGTTGCCTGACACTTGCAAAACACCTTTATTAAGAATCGCGATTCTGCTGCAAATACTTTGCACGTCTGCCAACAGATGAGAACAGAGCAATACGGTTTTGCCCTGTTTGTTAAATTCACTTATCAGCTCTTTTATTTCCCGGCGGCCTATTGGGTCAAGCCCGCTGGTAGGCTCGTCCAGTATAATCAAATCCGGGTCATTTATTATCGCCTGTGCAATGCCGATTCTCCTCAGCATCCCTTTTGAGTATTTACTCAAAAGGCGCTTTCGGTAAGGGTTCAACCCTACAAGGTAGATTAATTTATCGATCCTTTCCTTTCTTTCTTTTCGGGAAAGATTGAAAAGTTTTCCATAAAAATCCAGGATCTCTTCCGCATTCAAAAATGTATATAAATAGGATTCTTCTGGTAAAAAACCGATCTTATTTTTGGTTTGTATATGGCCGGAAGGTTTTCCCAATAACCAGGACCTGCCGCTGGTGGGGTGAAGAAATCCAAGGAGTAATTTAACAGTAGTAGTCTTTCCCGATCCGTTGGGACCTAAAAGCCCAAATATTTCTCCCTGTTTGATTTCAAGATTCAGATTTGTCAGGGCGGGAACACTTTTCCGTTTCCAAAAATCTTTGTAAACCTTAGTAAGGCCTTCTATTTTAACGGCAAAACTATCCACGCAGTTTTAATTTTTCCACACAATACCAGGCGTTATACATAATATAAGGGAATTACGGCGGTAATGGCCTGGAAGCGTAGATACTCTAATCAAATTCATTTAATTAGTCAAACAATATTTAAGGCAATAATTTATGAGGGAAAAACACGATTTAACTATTCATTGGATTGGACGCGAAAACAGTCGGCAGTCTACAGTCGGCAATCTGCAATCTGCAATCTGCAATCTGCTGACGGTAGACTGTATACTGTATACTGCCGATTGCTTTAAAATTTGTCACTTGGAAAATCGCTGCGAAACAGATATAGTATTTTATAATTATTGCAATATATTCTTGTTTTACAATCTTTTGGTCTAAAAATACTCCCGGTAAAATGAAGCATAATCATTTCAATTTATCTATCTCCTTTTCATTTATTTTGTTCGTAGCCACTATTTTATCCCCTTCCCTCAACACGCTTTTTGCAATGGGTGACGCCTCAAAGTTTACCTTTGTACAGATTGAGTATTCCAACGGCAATTGGAACCCACGGCCAAATACCGGCAACCGGCTCATGTGGGAGCTGATGAAGAGAACCAGCGTGGAAGCAAGCATTGGGACCAGATCCGTCATGCCCGGCGATAAAGAGTTATTTGAATATCCCTTTGCCTACATGTCGGGAGACCGTGAATTTCCCCCTTTTAGTGATAGCGAAATTAGTAATCTTAAGTTGTACCTTGAGTTCGGAGGAACCTTGCTCATTGACGACTGCATTGGAAAGGACAATTTCGGTTTCGATAAATCCATACAACGGGAAATTAAGCGGATATTCCCAAACAAATCGTTAGAGCCTCTTTCATTAGAACATACCATCTTTAAATCCTTTTATCTGCTGAACAGGGCATATGGCCGGATTATGGAAAAGACGTTTCTGGAAGGGATAACACTTGGGAATCGTACCGTAATAATTTATTCACACAATGACCTCGGCGGCGCATGGGCGAAAGACCCTCTGGGTACGTGGGAATACGAAGTGATTCCCGGAGGGGAGAGGCAGCGGGAAATGGCCTTTCGCCTCGGGATAAATATCATTATATATGCCCTGACGGGGGATTACAAACAAGACCAGGTACACCTTCCCTTCATCATGAAAAGAAGGATGTGAAAACTATCAGGAACAATGAGCAGCCGCCATTTCTGAAAAACATGTCTGATTTTTTATGCGGTAATTGCCGGGGTATTTCAAACCGCCGGTAAAAACCGCAACACACACATTCTTTTAAACATGTCCTGTAAAAGTCAAACAACAAGCTTTTTAGCGGAACGCGCGAAAATCCACCCAGCCAGGCATTGGTTTCGTCGCTAGTTTGCCTGTTTTGATACCTCGTAACATTTTGGCAGGGGAAAACATCCGATAAAATGAAAATTTATATACAATTTAAATTTTTTAAAAAAATATTTCATATTCAAAAGATCAGTGATACGGTGCTGTTGTTTTGTGCAATCTTCTTTATTTATGGGATATTTGTCAACAGCAATGATCAAAATTCATACACCTTGCAACAAGCAGGAATAGAGGCTATTGCTGAAAGAGGAACCCTGTATGTTGATGGTAGCCCGACCCCGAAACTCAAAAGGCCTGGAGATGTGTTTAATCATGAAGGACATCTTTACGCAGCCAAACAGCCAGGGCAATTCTTTATAGGCACAATAATCTATTTCATATTGTATATTATTGGCATAACCTATGAAAATAGTTACTTGCTAACATCCTCGCTGGTCACTTGGTTTACTTCGGGCGCAATGACTTCATTAATAGTCGTTATGCTCTTTAAAATAGGTGTTTTCCTAACCAAAAACAAAAAATTTAGCTTCCTGGTCGCAATATTTTATGGGTTAGGCACCATATCATTCCCATACTGCGGGGTTACTCATCATGATATCTATGGTACTTTCTTAATATTTGCTTCATTTTATTTTCTTTTTTTAAGCTTCCACTCCTCCCAGGTAAATAAAACCTTCTGCACGGTAGTCTCCGGTATAACGGCAGGTGTATCTATTTTCACATCAGCCCTTCCTGTATTTATTTTATTAGGATTACTATTATACATTTTAACTTTTAAAAAATGGAAGCACCTGTTTTTGTTTTTAATTGTATTTACTTTTTCGGTTTCCCCCTTATTCCTTTACAATTACTATGCTTTTGGGAGTCCTTTCCTGCCTGCAAATATTGCTGGTAATTTTAACGATACATACCCTGCTTTTTCTCTCAACAACATTCTGGGAAAAATACATTTTTATTTTCTCTCACCAAAGACAAGTATTTATGCCTTTTCACCAATAATTGTCCTGTCGTTTTTCGGTATTTTTTTTATCCGCAAGGAATTTTTCAGAGAGAAACTTTTTTTAATACTACAATTTGTATTTTTAATTTCATATTTAATCAATATGAGCACCGTTGGTCATTGTCAATATGGACCAAGATATTTACTTCCCACCCTGCCGTTCCTGATCTTAGGTTTATGCCCCTACTGGACGGATTTGAACTCAGGTTTGTTAAGAAAGACCTTGAATACAGAATTCTTTAAAAGAGTCGTCATTATATCGGGATGTGTTTCTATAATTATTTGCTCCATAGGAGCCTTGCATGGCACTATGTATTGTTCTCTTAATATTTGGGCTTTTAAATATTATATAGGAAAAACTATTACAGGAAACCTGCCTGAATTCCCTTTAATGGGAATATCAGTTCTCCTTCTGGCAATTACATTAATCATTTGGGCAATTAAGTATAATGAAAATATATGGAAATATTATGCCCCTGATATCGCCTCATTAAAAAAAGAACTATTGCGCATCAACCGTTTATGGCTAACGAGTAATGCTTACCTGTTATTCATCATTTTTCTTGCAATATTTTTAAGACTGATTAATTTACATGAAAATCCTAATGGTTTTTATTCGGACGAAGCATCCATTGGCTATAATGCTTATTCTGTTTTACAAACGGGTAAAGATGAACATGGGACACTGTTGCCACTCTATTTTAAGGCCTTTGGTGAATATAAAAATCCTGTCTATATCTATGCCGTTATCCCATTCATAAAAATATTTGGTTTGAATGTATTTGCTGTCAGATTCACTGCCGCTATGTTTGGAATGCTGACAGTGTTTTTTACCTATCTTTTGGCCAAAGAGATATTTAATAAACGTGTTGGTTTGTGGGCAGCCTTTTTCCTCGCTGTTACCCCCTGGCATATTCAATTTAGCAGGATAGCCTTTGAGGCGATTTCACTTCCCTGTCTTTTTACAATTGGTTACTATTTCTTACTAAAAGGCCTGAAAAATGGTAAATATCTACTTTTCAGTGCGGCAATCTTTGCTTTAACACTTTACACGTATGCTCCTGCCAAGCTTTTCGTGCCGCTTTTTCTATTAGTCTTCCTCATTATAAATTACAGGCGGCTTTTCCAGCATAAAACGGAGCTATTCTTGTCTCTCTTAATAGGTTTTTTCTTTTTGCTCCCTCTTTTGAATTTCACCTTCAACGGTCCTGGCCAAACGAGATATAATATTATATCCATTTTTACGAAACATTCATTAAATGCAACTAAGAACGGTATCTTGAATGATAGATATTGGTCTCTGCCTTTCTTTAAAGACCTGGTTGACTATAAATCTTTTCTGATTCCGTATTCATTCCTGAGGAATTATTCACTTCATATGTCCCCAAATTTTTTATTTTTCAGAGGTGATGGAAATTCAAGGCATAACATAGGGGCTATGGGTCAACTTTTTCAATTTGAAGGCATTCTCATTGTTTTAGGTATTATATTTCTTGTATTGTGCATAAGGAAGAAAAAGGGGAATGCAGTTTTGTTATGGTGGTTTTTGCTGTTTCCGGTATCTGCAAGCTTAACTTATGAAAGTATCCCTCATGCAATCAGATCGATTTACGGATTACCTGTTTTTCAAATAATAGCCGCCGTTGGCTTGGTATCTACTATTGCTTACGTAAGAAGCGTTGGTATAAAACACCAGCAGTTTAAAAAATATATCAACTACCCGCTTATAGTGTTAACGGGGTCCTTTATAATTTTTAGTATTTGTAATGTAAGTAATTACTTTTGGAGATACTATAAGATATACCCTGAAACCAAGTTCGGAGCCTGGTCTTATGGCATAAAAGAGGCGATTCAGATAACTGATAAATTGAAAAATACCGATACTGTTAGTTTTATGAATATGGGTAATAAATACATTTACATTTTATTTCATACAAAGTACGACCCGCAAAAATGGCAAAAAAGTAAAATATTTGACAAATATAAGTACAATACTATTAACAGGTTAGTCGGCAGGAAACAGGTCTTAATTGTTAACGCGGGAGAATATGCCTCATTCAGGACTATTCAAACAATATACTTTCCCGACGGAAAGGCTGGTATTGAAATAAAGGAAGTCGGAGAAAGAAAATTTAAGGAGATTCCATTGTCTGATGTCAGGCCGGAATTAATAGGAGGATTAAAGGGCAGCTATTTCAACGGCAAGAATTTTGAGAAATTCGTGCTTTCAAGAACGGACAATAAGATAAATTTTAATTGGAAACGCAATTCACCGTGCCAGGGAATAAATAAGGATAATTTTTCTGTACAGTGGAATGGATTAATCAGAATCGATGAAAGTGGTGATTATACATTTTACACCGTGAGTGATGATGGTGTCAGGTTAAAGATTGATGGAGATATGCTTATTGATAATTGGACCAGCCATACATCAAAAGAGAATAAAGCAAAGAGATATCTTAGAAAAGGGTGGCACAGGATTTTTATAGAATACAACGACACAGGTTATGATGCTAAAATAAGACTATTATGGAGTTCTTCTTCGCTGAATAAATCATTAGTACCATCAACTAATCTTAGCTGGTCTAAAGATGGCTATGAAATTGAAGAACTGGATGGGGAAAAAATTGATGTAATTCCTTTTTCTGAAGTAAAACCAGAGTTTACAGGAGGATTGAAGGGAAGCTATTTCAATGGCAAGAATTTTGAGAAATTCGTGCTTTCAAGAACGGACAGGAAGATAGATTTTAATTGGGGACTGAATTCACCGTGCCAGAGAATAAATGAAGATAATTTTTCTGTGCGATGGGATGGATTAATCAGAATCGATGAAAGTGGTGATTACACATTCTACACAGTGAGCGACGATGGTGTCAGGTTAAAAATTGATGGATATATTGTCATTGATAATTGGACTAAACATAGTGCAACAGAGGACAAATCTGAGATTAGTATGAAAAAAGGATGGCACAAGATATCTATAGAATATAACGATGTAGGCAAATCTGCGAGGATAAAATTATTATGGAGTTCTTCTTCAATAAATAAATCTTTAGTTCCATCAACACATCTCAGTTTTCTTTAAGGAGAGAGATAATGCAATTGACCTGTCTAAGGATCAGGGGTTCTGAAATTATGGATACGAAAATTTTTTGGGGAATTGGCAAAAATCCCCTATTTCAAGGAATAAACCTCTCTCCCAAAATCCATGGCGCTGTCAAAGTTTTCCATAAGCACATAATATACAAAGATATGTAAAAAAACGTGGACATTCCCCCTAAAATATTTTATATTATAGGGCATGAACCAGCATACAACACCAATCGATAACACACACAACGAACTACTTCATTCAATTACCGTTCGTCCTGTTTCACAAAACGACCAGGCAAATTGGGACACACTGATGCGCCAGCATCATTACCTTGGATTTCGTTCTCTCGTAGGAGAATCAATTCGCTACGTAGCGGAATCACAGGGACAATGGCTTGCCTTGATCGGCT